>JBFMCT010000105.1 GCA_040754375.1 Actinomycetota bacterium | reverse complement strand
CGCTTAGCTCCCATGGCCCCTGGCGGGGCCGCCCTCGGCGGATGAGAATCGGGGCGTGCCGGGCCGGCCCAGACGTCGGACGACTATGGCGCTCGGAGCCCGTTCTTAGCTTGACGCGGGGGTCTCGGGGGCTCCGCCCTGTTGCCGCGAGCACGAACCTCAGACTCTTCATGACCAGCCCCCCACGCCGGCCCGGCATCTCGAACCGACCGAAAGGGGACGACGATGCAGGTGGTGGTCGAAAGGTGCGCCTTCTTGGACGTGCACCGAGACACCGTGATGGCGTGTGCCCGCACGCCTGACGGCGAGGGAGGCCGGCGGGAGGAGGTGGCCGAGTTCGGCACGACGACCTCCCATCTGCTCAAGCTGTCTCAGTGGCTCCTCGAGAGGAGCGTCACCCTGGTGGGGATGGAGGGCACCGGCGTCTACTGGAAGCCCGTCCACTGGGCCCTGGAGGAGATGATCGCCCAGGTCTGGGTTATCAACGCCCGGCACATGCGCAACGTCCCGGGGCGCAAGACCGACGTGGCCGACGCCTGCTGGGGCGCCCAGCTCCTCGAGCATGGCCTGGTGCGGCCCTCGTTCGTCCCGCCTCGGCCCACCCGGGAGCAGCGCGACCTCACCCGCTACCGCAAGTCGGTGATCGAAGAGCGCGGCCGGGAGGTCCAGCGCCTGCACAAGGTGCTGGAGGACGCCGGGGTGAAGCTGTCGTCGGTGGCTTCGTCGGTGCTGACCAAGTCGGGCCGGGAGATGATCGACGCCTTGGTGGCCGGCCAGCGCGACACCAAGGTCCTGGCCGAGATGGCCAAGGGCAGGATGCGCCCCAAGATCGCCCGTCTCGAGGACGCGCTGGCCGGGCGGTTCAACGCCCACCACGCCCTGCTGTGCCGGGCCATGCTGGCCCGCATCGACCAGGCCGATGCCACCATCGCCGAGCTCACCGAGCAGATCGTGGCGCTGCAGGGCCCTCACGAGGCGGCGGTGTCGCTGCTGGTCGGGATCCCGGGGGTGAGCAACCGCACCGCCCAGGTCGTCCTGGCTGAGATCGGCACCGACATGT
>JBFMCT010000104.1 GCA_040754375.1 Actinomycetota bacterium | reverse complement strand
GGCCGCCGCCCAGCCCCCAGGCGCCCGAGCGCAAGGGCAGCCCCCCGAAGCCGGCGAGGGGCCCGACGAGGACGGCCCCCAGCTCGGGGGCGTGCTCGGCCGGCGCCTGGGCCAGTCCAAGGGACGCTGACGGCCTGACGGGAGGGTCGCCTGCTCGGGCCTGCTCCCGTGCTCGGCCGGCGCCTGGGCCAGTCCAAGGGACCCTGATGGCCTGACGGGGACGGTCGCCTGCTCCCGTGCTCGGCCGGCGCCTGGGCCGGGCCAAGGGACCCTGACGGCCTGACGGGAGGGTCGCCTGCTCGGGGCGGTCGGCAGGGCCTGTGGCCCGGCAACCTAGTGCTGACCTGTCGTCGGGGAAGCGGGCGGTAGGCGCCTCCGGCCCAGCGAGCGGGGCGCCGACCCAACACCACCTCTAGGGTCGGCCCGCGAGCAAGCGGCGGACCTCGTCGTCGGTCGTGGGCCGGAAGTCGGCGTACCACTCGCCCACGGCCCGGAACTGAGCAGGCTGGTGGAGGCAGACCACGTCGTCGGCTTCGGCGGCCAGGGCGGCGCAGGCGGCCGGGGAACCGACGGGCGCAGCCACGACCACCTCTTCGGGGCCCAGCGCCCGAAGAGCACCCACCGCCGCCCTCATGGTGGAACCGGTGGCCAGGCCATCGTCGACGACCAGGACCGTCTTTCCCGTCACCACTGGCGAGGGCCGACCGCCAGTCAGGTCGTGCAGGCGGCGGGCGAGAACGGCTCGTTCCCGTTCGACGACGCTGTCAACTTCCCGGGCCGAGATGCCCAGCCCGTCGATCACCGGCCGGTTGAGGAACAGGGCACCGCCGCCGGCCACCGCGCCCATGGCCAGTTCCTCGTGGCCTGGCACGCCCAGCTTGCGGACGACCAACACGTCGAGGGGCAGGACGAGTGCCTCGGCCACCTCGGCCGCCACCGGGACGCCGCCACGGGGCAGCCCCAGGACCACCGCCGACCGGCGACGGTAACCGGTCAGGGCCCGCGCCAACTCCCGACCGGCCTGGGCCCGGTCCGCGAACGGCAGACCCCCGGCCAACGCCGCACCGCCCTCGGCCCCGGCCAACGCCGCACCGCCCTCGGCCCCGGCCAACGCCGCACCGCCCTCGGCCCCGGCC
>JBFMCT010000103.1 GCA_040754375.1 Actinomycetota bacterium | reverse complement strand
CGAGACCCCCGCGTCAAGCTAAGAACGGGCTCCGAGCGCCATAGTCGTCCGACGTCTGGGCCGGCCCGGCACGCCCCGATTCTCATCCGCCGAGGGCGGCCCCGCCAGGGGCCATGGGAGCTAAGCGGGCTTGGTTCTCGTCCAACCTGACCCGCTGGGAGGACATCGCTCTGCCCTCTCCCATAGACGGCATCAGCGACTTCGACATCTCGCTGCTGGCGACCCACGGCGATGCCGCCCTGTTGGGTCACAGTCGAGCCCGCCCAGGCTTCTGTTGCGACGCGGGGGTCAGTGGAGCGAGGTGTCAGCGATCGAACACCAACCCTTCGGGCCCCCGGGCGAACGCCCCTTGAACGTCAGGATCGTGGCGACGCCCGACGGCTTCCTGGCCTGGTCGAGCGTTTCCCTGAAGGGAGGCCGGATCGACCACGAGGACTCGACGACCTACTGGTGGAGATCGGACAATGGGACCGCGTGGGGCGCCGTCCCCACCACAGGGCCGTTCGGCCTGGCCACGGTGAGCAGTGTCGTCGTCACCCCCTACGGGTTCCTGGCGGTCGGCGGAACGCTCTACAGCAGACGGGGCCTCGACCAACCAGGCGGCCTGGTGCTCCGTGCCTGGGAGTCACCCGACGGACGAGATTGGACGGCCGCCGACCCGGTGACGGACCATGACCTGGGGAACACCGCGCTCTACGGCGCGGCGCGGGTCGGCGACATCGAAGTGGCCGTGGGTGCGATCTCGGCAAGTGGGGACCGCGAGAGCGTGGTCCTGGTCCGCAACGGCGCCGGCCGGCCATGGCAGCGCCTCCTCGGCATACCAGCGATGACCGGGGCCCAACGACACGAAGCCTCCGGTGTGTGCTCGGGTGAGCGGGGCGGGCCTGGCGAGGTTGTTCAGTCGTCGTGGTCGTCGCCGCCCAGCACCGGGTCGGCCGCCACGTCGGCGTCGAGCGCGGCCTGGAACGCCGGCGCCAGGTCGCCGCTGGTGATGCGGGCCAGGATCTCCCGGTCGGCGTCGCTGAGGCGAGGATCGCCGCCCCGGCGCCGTCGGCGGCGCTCGTCGAGGAGCTCCTCACCGATGCTCGTGGCCTCCGTTCTGCCCGACGTCTCCACCGACGGGCAGCCAGGCAGGTTCCGCCAAAGCGGAACCTGCAAATGTGTAACCCTATGGAGGACGGTCGCGTCAACGACCTGTCGCGGCGAACTCCTTGATCGTTGCCGACGCATCGGCTTGCGTGGTGGTGCGAGGAAGGTCGCCTCGGCTGTCCACGCGTACACGCGTGT
>JBFMCT010000102.1 GCA_040754375.1 Actinomycetota bacterium | reverse complement strand
GGGAGTGGCACTCCACGGCCTTGCGGTTCTCGAGGTCGAGCACGGTGTGGATGGCGAGGGCGCCGGCCACCCGGGTCATGGGGTCGATCGACCACTCACGCAGCCGGGGCGGGGCCGCCAACTGGGCACCGGGGCCGGAACGCCGGCGCACGTAGCCCTTGCGCTGGGTGGACTGCACGGCCCAAGGGTCGGCCGTGGTGTCCCGCATACGGGCCTTGCCCGTGCTGTCGAACTCGATCGGAAGGTTCTTGAAACACATGTTCGGTGTGCGTCTCCTGGGCTGGATGCGGTGAAACTTCTTGGACCCTTCGCCGCCGGCCTAGGAGCTCGTGGGCTCTCCAGGGCCGGCGGCTACCTGCTGTTGCGGGCTAGTGGCCGCCCTCGAACCGGTAACGACCGGCGGCGTCGTCCGAGTGGCCGTAGGTCTTGTTGTTCCCGCCCTCGTGGGAGTGCTGGTACTTGGAGTAGAACTTGTGGATCGTCTTCTGGACGCCCTTGGGGCCGATCTTGGCCCGGCCGAAGCCCGACGGGCCGTCCTGCTCCCAGCGGGCCGTCATGTTCTTGTCGACCCGGGACAGGTAGCGCATCTTGCGGATGAACCCGCCCACCACGCGGCTGGTGGTGGAGGACAGCAGCGAGCCCGGGGCGATCTCGTAGATCGGGCTGAACTTGTCGGGGAAGCCGGGCATCGTGCAGCCGATGCAGATGCCACCCATGTTCATGCAGCCGCCGTGGCCGTCGACGTTGCCCCGCTCGGCGATGTTGCACTGCACGACCGGGCCCCAGCAGCCCAGCTCGACCAGGCACTCCTTGTCGCCGTACTCGTGGGCGAACACGCCCTCTTCGTAGTAGCCGGCCCGGGGGCAGTGGCGGTGGACGGTCTCGCCGAACAGCCACGCCGGGCGGCCCAGCTCGTCGAACTCGGGCAGGGGGGCCAGGCCGTTGAGGAACAGGCAGACGGCGGCCGCCGTCTCGATGATGTTGTCGCCCACGGGCGAGCAGCCGGGCACGTTGACCACGGGCACCCCGAACGAGGACCGGAAGTCCTTGCCCAGGTAGTCCATGACGCCCATGGAGTTGGTGGGGTTGCCCTTGGCCGCGGGGATGCCGCCCCAGGAGGCGCAGGTGCCGATGGCCACCACGGCCGCGGCCCCCGGCGACAGGCGGTCGAGCCACTCCAGTGAGGTGATCTGGCGGCCCGTCTGGGGGTCTTCGCCCAGGCCCATCCAGTAGCCCTCGCCGGCGATGGACTCGTCCATCACCGAGCCCTCCCAGCAGACCAGGTAGGGGGCGTCGAGCTCGCCCCGCTCGGCCATGAACAGGTTGTGGGTCCACTCCGCGCCGCACTCGACGGACACGACCGTGTGGATGAGCTCGACCCTGGGCAGGCCGGGGATGATGCC
>JBFMCT010000101.1 GCA_040754375.1 Actinomycetota bacterium | reverse complement strand
GGGGGGGGTGCGGCTGTACTTAGCTTAATGGGCGTCGTGGCTGTACTCAAACCAGTGGGGGCGCGTTGCTGTGCTTAGTCTAGTGGCTGTCATACCCAGGCACTCAGGGCCACACCCACGCCGGAGGCCGCCGACCCCGCACGACCCCACCCCACCCCGCAAAAACAAGGGACAGTGTCCCCGGGCCAATGAAGGAGGAGCACTATGGTAGTCAAAGGCATTCTCCGTTCCTGGGACAGCGTGAACTACAAGGCCACCGCCGAGCTGGTGGGGAGCCAGAAGGCCCGCCTGGAGGACATCGCCGTAGCGAGGAACATCCCCTCGGCCGAGATGGTCGCCGGGCGCTACCTGGCCGTCCAGGTCTTCGGCGGCCGTCCCGACCCCAAAGAGGCCGTGGTGGTCGCCGTCTTCACTTAAGCCCTCAACGGCCGGAGGTCGCTGAACCCCACCACCGTACAGCCTGGCGCTCCCCTCGCGGGCGCCGACACCCCCCAGTGCGCTCCGCGCCGTGGTGTAGCGGCGCTACCGCTCACCCCACACCAATCGCCGCTCGGCTCCCCTTCGGCTCATCACGTTCCCGCCTTCGGCGCTCACGGCATGAGGCCTCGCCGGCTACCCCGCCACCGCGCTTCAGCCTGTACCCCCACCGAAACGGCAGGAAGACGCCGAGGGTCCTTCCCCGTCGCCTTCTCCGCCCATCCCCCTCGCGCGCCCCGGGGGCCCTATAGCCCCGTTCCTTTCGGGCGCGCTCGCCGCTTGCGCCTCGGTCAGTTGCCTCTATCTCGGCTCAGCGGCCCTCACCCACGGCGCCGTCCGACCGCCGGGGACCGCCGAGGGTCGCCGACGTATTTCGTGTTTTCTCGCGGCCAGGTGCGCCGGCCGCTCGGTCTGCGGTGATCACCCCCGCGCCGTCGCTACCGCTCTGGCGTGGTCGTGGCCCCCTCAAAGGGGGCCCGATGCGCGCCCGCCCGCATGGTCTCTTAGTTTAGCGGGGTTTGCCCCTCCCGTCGGAGCCGCAAGCGGCTCTGGTGGCGCCTGCGGGCGCTGCACCACCCGCCGTCGGGCAGACTCCCACGATAGCCTCCGCCGGCGCTGCTCAGCCCGCCGTCGGGCTCTGGTCGGGTTATGCCCCCGCTGTTGCGGCCGGTGCCGCTGGGCGGCGCGCGCCGCCTGGTGAGTTTTTGCTCGGAGGTGTGTTCGTGGTTCGTTCGTTGTGTGGTGTGCTGCCGTGTCCTGGTGCTTGCTCGCGGGTGTGCCATTGTCAGGCGGGGATCCTGCGCGGGGACCGCCTGGCGGCTGAGCGAGCTGCGCGGCGTTGGGCTGCCCGCGCCGCTGAGCTGCGGCGGCAGGAGGAGGCGCTTCGTCCTGTCGCCGACCTGTGGGAAGAGGCCCTTGACCTCGCCGTTGACCGCCAGAGAGAGGAGGTGCCGGCATGACAGTATGCAGGCTCAGGCTCGAAATCGGCCACGCGTCGCTGCCGGTCGAGGCGGCGTTCTGCCCATTCTGCGGGCAGGAGCTCCTGGTCGCCTGGGAGGT
>JBFMCT010000100.1 GCA_040754375.1 Actinomycetota bacterium | reverse complement strand
CGGAACGTGCACGTGGTCGTGAGACACCTGGGTGCTCGGAAGTTATCGGGTGACGATGACCTCGGGGGGCTGGTTGATCCAGGCGACGGTGGGCAGCTTGGGTGGAACTGGTGGCCGGCGGAATCGCTCGGGGTGGGCCTGGTAGGCGGCGGTGAGGACCTCGGCCCGTTTCGCCTGAAGGGCCGGGGCTCGGCCGTGGTGGACGTCGGCTGGGGTGTGCAGGCCGAGAGCGGAGTGCCGGTGGACGTGGTTGTAGTGCCAGAAGAAGGCATCACAGAACGTCTGGGTGTGAGCCAGGCTGCCGAAGCGATCGGGGAACCCGGGGCAGTACTTGAGCGTCTTGAACTGGGCCTCGGAATAGGGGTTGTCGTTGGACTGGTGGGGTCGGCTATGGCTGCGGGTCACGCCGAGGTCGGCGAGGAGTTGGACGACGGGCTTGGAGGTCATCGAGCTGCCCCGGTCGGCATGGACGATCAGCTGCTCGGGATCGGCGTCTTGCTCAGCGAGGCTGTGGGCGATGAGGTCGCGGGCCCAGGTGCCGACTTCCCGGGGGGCGACGAGCCAGCCCACGACGTAGCGGCTGAAGACGTCGAGGATGACGTAGAGGTAGAACCACATCCACTTGTCCGGGCCTTTGAGCTTGGTGATATCCCAGGACCACACCTGGTTGGGGGCGCGGGCCACCAGTTGGGGTTTCTCGTGGAGCGGATGGCGGGCGATCCGGCGTCGTTCCCGGACCTCGCCCCGTTCCCTGAGCAGGGAATACATCATCGAGATCGAGCACAGGTAGGACCCCTCGTCGAGCAGGGTGGCCCACACCTGAGCGGGGGTCTGGTCGCAGAACCGCTCCGAGTTCAGCGTGGCCACCACCGCCTTCCGCTCGGCCGGCGAGAGTGCCCGGTGGCTGCGAGGCCGAGGCCGGGGATCACCCGGCGGATGGGGGCAGCGGTGCCGGTAGTAGGTGGCCCGGGAGTGGCCCACCGCTCGGCAGGCGGCCTTCACTCCGACGGTGGCGGCGAGCTCGGTGACGGCGGTATCGAGAACGGAATCTCGGGCAGCACGGAGTCCGCGCTCTTGGAGAGCTCGTCCAAGAGCGCGTGCACTTTTCCCTGCACCTCGATGACGACCCGGGCCTTGGCCAGCTGCTCTTTGAGCCGCTCGTTCTCAGCCTTCAGCTTGGCCATCTCCGACAGCGACGGGCCGCCCCGGCCACCGTCCGTGCGGCCCAGCGCCGCCTTCAGGAGTCCCTGGCGGTGTTGACGGCGCCAGTCACAGACCAGGCTCGAGTACAGCCCTTCCCGGCGGAGCAGGGCGCCCTTCTCGCCCTTCTCGGTGCAGCGGTCGTACTCGGCCAGGATGGCCAGCTTGTAGTCGGCACTGAAGACCCGACGCATCGAGCTCTTGTGGTAGCGGGGGCCGCCGTCAGGGGCTTCAGGATCCTCGATGTGCCAAGTTTTAGCGTGTTCCGTCCGGACCAGCGCCTTGCGCTTGCCCCGGCCATTGAGGCTCGACTTCGTCGGTGCCATGGTCAGACCCTCTCTCGCCCACCTGCTCAGAAGGTGGATGGTCGAGGTGTCTCACGATTCACGTGCAAGGTGGG
>JBFMCT010000099.1 GCA_040754375.1 Actinomycetota bacterium | reverse complement strand
CGGCCCGGCCCCTGGCCGACGACCTGCGCCTGGTGCTGGTGTCGCTGGCCGAGCCGGCAACCCTGCGGTCCCTGATCGGGTCGGCCTCGCCCCGCAGCGCAGTGGCCGCCGAGGCCGCCACCGGGGCTGTCAGGGCCGAGGCGGAAGCCGTAAAGGCGGTGGTCGACGACTTGGCCGTGGTCCTGGAGCGGGCTGACTACCAGTTGTCGAGGTTGTCGCCCGAGGACCTGGCCAGGCTGCACTCACCGGAGACCCTCGGCACCATCGGCCGCCTCGGCTCGACGGTGGCACGGTCATGCTGAGGGCCCGCACGACGTACCGTCGCCGGACGGGCCTGAGGTTGCTCGTGGGCCCGGTCCTGGCCCTGCTGGCAGTGGCCGGCCTGCCCTTCGCCCCGCTCGGGCCCGTACCCAGCGCCGTCGCCGCCGACTACCGGTCGACGGTGCTCGAGGACAGCCCGAAGTCCTACTGGCGCCTCGGGGCGGGCGGCGCCGGTCACGACCAGACCGGCCTGCTGCCCCTCAACAGCACGGCCACCAGCCCCGGCCAGGCGGGGGCCATCGGCGGCGACCCCGACACCGCCGTGTACTTCAACGGCAGCAACAGCAGCCTGAACCGCACGAGCCTGGGCAGCCCCCACCCGCTCGGCTTCGGGCACTTCTCGCTCGAGGCCTGGTTCAAGGCCGACGTCGGCTGGCACGGCGAGGGCTACCTCGTGCACGTCGGCTCCGGCTGGTACCGGCTCGGGGTCAAGGAGGGCCGGCTCGTGGCCCGGGCGACCGTGGCCGGGGGCTCGGCCACCGTAACCTCGGGCGCCTACGTGGCCGACGGCGAGTGGCACCACGCGGTGGTGACCGGCGACGGCGCCCGCCTGCGCCTCTACCTCGACTCGGTCGAGGTCGGCAACGTGGCCATGGGTGGCCCGGCGGTCGGCTCCATCTCCCGCAACGTGTCCATTGGGCTCAGCCTGGGCCTGACGGGCAGCCACTTCAAGGGCTCTATCGACGAGGCCGCCGTCTACGACACCCCCCTGTCCCCCGAGCGCATCGCCGCCCACTACGTGGCGTCGGGCCGCCAACCTCGTCTGGTCGGCGGGCCCATGGCCGACTACGAGCGGCGAGGGGAGTGCAACCGCTGCGAGGGCCAGGCGGCCGCCAGCTTCGGCCAGGCCACGCACTTCCCGGTCAACACCGCCACCGGCAACTTCTGGCACACGTTCACAGACCTGGCTATCCCGGGCCGGGGCGTGCCCCTGCGGCTGGAGCGCACCTATAACAGCGACATGGCGGCCGTCGACGGGCCGTTCGGCAAGGGCTGGTCCAGCACCTACGCCATGGCCCTGTCGGTCTCGCCCGGCCAGGTCACCTTCACCCAGGAGAACGGCAGTGAGGTGGTGTTCACCGTGGCCGGGGCGGGCTACGCCGCGCCCCCCAGGGTGCGGGCCACCCTGTCCAAGGCGCCCGACGGCAGCTATACGGTGGTGCGCAACGGCACCGAGACCTTCCTCTTCGGCCCCGACGGGGCCCTGGTCGCCCTCAAGGACCTCCACGGCCAGACGACCTCGGTCTCCCGCCCCGACGCGTCGACGATGGTGGTCACCG
>JBFMCT010000098.1 GCA_040754375.1 Actinomycetota bacterium | reverse complement strand
AGCCCCGGCGGCAGCGCGGGCACGTCGCACTGGCCGCTCGTGTTCCATCCCCACCCCACCACGGACCCGTCGCTCCGGCGCGCCAGGCTGTGCCACAGGCCACCCGCCACCTCGACGTAGGAGAGACCCGGCGGCAGCACTGGCACGTTGCACTCGCCGAAGTAATTGTCGCCCCAGGCCAGGACCGTCCCATCGCTGCGGACGGCGAGGCTGTGTACGTCGCCGGCCGCCACGTCGAGGTAGCGGAGCCCCGGCGGCAGGTCGGGGATCTCGTCCAGGCCCGGCCAGTCGTTCCCCCAGGTCACGACCGAGCCGTCGCTGCGGCGCGCCAGGTTGTGGCCTCCGCTCCCCGCCGCCACCTCGACGGTGGTGGCCCCTTCCGCCGGCGGCGGCACGTTGCACTGGCCGAAGCCGTTCCAGCCCCAGACCATGACGATGCCGTCGCTGCGGCGCGCCAGGCTGTGGTCCATACCGCCCGCGACTTCAACGTAGGTGAGACCCGGCGGCAGCGCCGGCACGTCGCACTGACCGCGGTAGTTGTATCCCCACGCCGCGATCGACCCGTCGCTGCGGAGCGCGAGGGTGTGGGCGTAGCCACCGGCCAGGTCGACATAGGCCAGACCCGGCGGCAGCGCCGGCACGTCGCTCTGGCCGTAGCTGTTGCGCCCCCAACCTACGGCCGAACCGTTGCTGCGGCGCGCTAGACTATGCCCCCCGCCCGCCGCGATCTGGACATAGGTCATCCCCGGCGGCAGCAGAGGTACGCTGCACTGGCCGTAGCTGTTGCTCCCCCAGGCCACGACCGAGCCATCGCTGACGCGGGCCAGGCTGTGGTCCGCACCGCTCGCGACCTCAACGTAGGTGAGACCCGGCGGCAGCGCCGGCACGTCGCACTGACCGTAGGTGTCGTCCCCCCACGCCACGACCGAACCGTCGCTGCGGCGGGCTAGGCCGTGACTCCCCCCCGCCGCCACCTCGACGTAGGCAAGGCCCGGCGAGAGCGCGGGCACGTCGCACTGGTTCGAGTCGTTGTCTCCCCACGCCGCGATGGAGCCGTCGCTGCGGAGCGCAAGATTGAAGTACCAGCCGGCCGCCACCTGAACGTAGGCGAGACCCGGCGGCAGCGCCGGCACGCTGCTCTGGCCGTCGGTGTTGCCTCCCCATGCCACGACCGTGCCGTCGCCGCGCCGCGCCAGGCTGTGGCGGGTCCCGCCCGCCACCTCGACGAACAGCTCGTGATGCCAGGCGCTGTCGACCACCTGGCCGCCCCAGCCGGCGACCTCCTCCTGCGCGGACGCCCGGCTCGCGGTCGCGAGCACCATCATGCCCGCCGCCGCCGGGAGCAGCGCGCCTCCATGCCCCCGCATGGGCACGGGAGTCCGGGACGCCCCTGCCGCCATATCCGTCCGGATCATCGCCATCGTTGCGCTCCCAAGGGGGAGGCCGCGGTCGATTCCCGCCGGCCCCCGCTCGTCAGCGCGCCGGCGCCCTCGAGAGTGGCGGATCGCCTGGTCTCGCCCTTCCCGGCCGAGCCTACCCCTGCCCAGGGAACCCCGCAAGGAAGCGGTGGGGACGGCCCGAGGGGAAGACCCACGACGGAACTACCGGTACCCCAGCACCAGATCCTGGGCGTTCGAGAGCGCCCAGGGCCCAGCGCCGCCCCAGTGGAGCGCCTGCGTCGAGAGCGCGACGCCGGCGAAGGTCGCCTCCCCCGGCACCGCGAGGTCGTAGGTCGCCAGCGGCCCGGACTCGAGCGCCTGGCCCAGGAGCTCGCCCTCCGGATCGGTGGCGTTCACGAGCAGCGTCTGGC
>JBFMCT010000097.1 GCA_040754375.1 Actinomycetota bacterium | reverse complement strand
CAAGCCGGCGGGGGCGGCGGGCTCGCCGGCGGGCGGCGGGGGCGGGCCCAGGGCCGGGGGCCGGGACGTCGCGAAGGCGAGGACCGAGACGGCGCCGCGGGAGGGACTGGTCGAGCGGCTGCGCAGCCGGCGGGGGCTGGCCTACCTGCTGGCTTGCCTGGCCGGCCTCCTGGTCGTGTACGCGCTGGTCATGGCCTACCTGCGGCCGTCGACCCCGGGCACCGAGGTGAGCCTCGACCGGCTGTTCCGGGCGGCCGAGGAGGGCCGGGTGCAGACGGCCCGGTTCCTCGACGAGGACGCCCGGGTCACGGGCCGCATGTTCGACACCACCGTCGCCGAGCCGTTCCGCTACTGGACGGCCTACCCCCGTAGCGACACCGTGACCAGCGAGCTGTTCAACCGGCTGATCTCCACCGAGGCCCAGGTGCCGGGGACCGACGGGCGGCTGGTGGACGTGCCCAAGGACCCTGCCCTGGTGACCGTGGACAGCCAGGTGAGCAAGTCGGTCATGCGCTTCCTGGCCCAGTTCCTGTTCCCGCTGGTGATCCTGGCCAACCTGTTCGCCCTGCTGTTCGCGGCCGTGCGCCCCGCGGGCGGGGGCGGGGCTGAGGAGTTCAGCCAGTTCGGCACGATCGGCGACCGGCGCATGCGGGGCCGGCCACCGACGTCGTTCGCCGACGTGGCTGGGGCGGCCGAGCCCCTCGTCGAGCTGGGCGAGGTGCGCGACTACCTGGCCGACCCGGCCGCCTTCCGGCGCATGGGGGCGGTGCCACCCAAGGGTGTCCTGCTGGTGGGGCCGCCCGGGTGCGGCAAGACCCTGCTGGCCCGGGCCGTGGCCGGCGAGGCCAACGCCAGCTTCTATTCGATATCGGGTTCGGAGTTCGTCGAGTCGCTGGTGGGCGTGGGCGCCGCCCGGGTGCGCGACCTGTTCCGCCAGGCCCGGGCCTCGGCTCCCTCGATCATCTTCATCGACGAGCTCGACGCTGTGGGCCGCCAGCGGGGCGCGGGCCTGGGCGGCGGCCACGACGAGCGGGAGCAGACCCTCAACGAACTGCTGGTGCAGATGGACGGCTTCTCGGCCAGCGAGGGCGTGGCCGTGCTGGCGGCCACCAACCGGTCGGACATCTTGGACCCGGCCCTGCTGCGGCGGGGACGCTTCGACCGCCACATCGTCATCGAACGGCCCGACGTCGACAGCCGCCTGGCCATCCTGCGCCTGCACGCCCGGGGCAAGAAGCTGGCCGACCCGGGCCACGACCTGGGTGAGGTGGCCCGCCGCACCCCCGGTTTCACCGGGGCCGACCTGGCCAGCTTGCTCAACGAGGCCGCCCTGCTGGCTGTGCGCGAGGGTGCCCCGGCGGTCGCCTACTCCCACCTGGAGGAGGCCGTCGAGCGGGTGGTCTCCGGGCCCCGGCGCAAGAACATCCTGATCGCCCCCGAGGACAAGCGGCGCATCGCCTACCACGAGGCTGGGCACGCGGTCGTGGCCTCGGCCCTGGGCAAGGCGGCCGCCATCGACAAGCTCTCGGTCATCGCCCGGGGCCGGGGCATCGGCCACCTGGCCATGCTCACCGACGAGCGCCTGCTGCCCACCCGGGAGGACATGGAGACCCAGATCGCCATCGCCATGGCCGGCATCGCGGCCGAGGAACTGGTGCTGGGCCAGCCCTCGACGGGCTCGGAGCCCGACCTCGAACGGGCCACCAACGCGGCCCGAGACATGGCCGGGCGCTTCGGCATGAGCTCGCGCCTGGGGCGAATGCGGGTGCTGCGCGAGCAGCGGGAGGTGTTCCTGGGGCGCGACTACCTCCAGGCCAAGGACGTGTCCCAGCCCACCCTCGAACATCTCGACGCCGAGGTCACCCGCATCCTCGACGAGCAGGAGGCCCTGGCCCGCTCGATCCTGGAGTCCGAACGCAAGGTGCTCGACGTGGTGGCCTCCGGCCTCATCTCCTACGAGACCGTCGACGGCCCCCCGCTGCGCAAGGTGCTGGCGTCGGTGCGGGCCCGTCGGGGCCCCGCCGGTGGTCCCCCCGCCCCCCCACCCCCGCCTCCGCCCCCGGCTCCTGCGGCGGGCGGTGTGGTCGCGGGGGC
>JBFMCT010000096.1 GCA_040754375.1 Actinomycetota bacterium | reverse complement strand
ACGAGCAGGGCCGGCTCGTCACCGGGCGGCTGACGGTGGCCCGGGCCGCGGGCCACGAGCTCTCCTACGGCTACGGCCCCGTCGAGGGGTGCGCCCACCCCGGGGCGGGCCGGTCGTCCAACCTGTCAGCCGTCACCGACCAACGGCGCCACCACCACCTTCTGCTACGACCGGGCCGACCGCCTGGTGTCGTCCTCGGGCGGCTGGGCCCCGGCCTACGACGCCCGGGGCAACACGGTCGCCCTCGCCGACATCGCCCTGGCCTGGGACGGGGCCGGCCGCCACGTGGCCACCGCCGACGCCACCACCGGCGAGGTGGCCACCTACACCCGCGACGCCACCGGGCGCATAGTGGCCCGCACCGACGCCTCGGGCACCGTGCGCCACGGCCACGACGGCCCCGGCGACAGCCCCGCCGTGGTGGCCGGGGCCACCGGGGAGGTCACCGCCCGCCACCTGGCGCTGCCCGGGGGGGTGGTCGTAACCCGCACGGCCGGGGGCGAGAGCTGGGCCTACCCCAACGTGCACGGCGACGTCCTGGCCACCGCCGACGCCACCGGGGCCAAGGTCGGCCCCACCCGCCACTACAGCCCCTTCGGCCAGGCGCTAGGCCCCGGCCCCTCCGGCCCCGGCTACGGCTGGCTCGGCTCTCACCAGCGCCTCACCGACACCGCCGGGGGCCTCGACATCATCCACATGGGCGCCCGCCCCTACGTCCCCTCCCTCGGCCGCTTCCTCTCCGTCGACCCCGTGGAGGGCGGGTCGTGCAATGCGTACGACTACGCATGCGGGGACCCGGTCAACTCACTCGACCTAACGGGTGAGCGGCGTATCGACACGTTTGATGTCGATCCGAAAGCTGACGCCGTACTCATTTCGTTCTTCGGGCCAGACTTTGGAGCGAAACTATACTTCAACCTAACTTGGCTAGGAGGGTTCGGAACTCATGGGATGCGGTTTCCTACCCCGTTTCGGAAGACGCGATGTTGATGTCTACCTCTTTCCTGCAGCTGTTTTGAAGTCAAGGCCTCGAAGTACGTTTTTCTCGGTTCGAGAGAGAGCTGAGATTCAGAAGGACGGCTATCTACGACGAGTACACGGACTGACTGTCGAATGGCATATCTATCCGGACATCTTTGGGCAAGTTAGCGTCTCCCAGCCCCTTGTCAATGCCCTTGCCGCTGAGGGAATATCAGTGATTGTTCACCACTTCAAGCATGCGTACCATTCACGAAACACTCCATGACTAGGTCCGAGCCGTCACTAGCCGAACGCCTGATGAGCCGGGACTACAAGACCGTGTCAGAGGCCATCCGAGAGGCTGTGCAGAAGGGGGAAGTCGGCGAGGCGGAAATCGTCCGCCGGATTGAGGCAGGCCCTTCTCGTGACTTGGCAGTCTTGGTTGCCGCTCTGGGTGACTCTAGAGGGGCGAGGGGTCCGGCGGCCTTAAGGCTCATCCTGTCGGATAGTACTGCAGGCAGGGACATCCGGTGCGCCGCTGTGCTCGCCCTAGCCAAACGTTGTGGAAGCGATGCCTCGGGCGACCTGGTCTCTGCACTCGAGGCGAAGGATTCTGTTCTGAAGGAGTACGCTATTGCAAGCTTAGCAGCCGTTGGAGATAGCAGAGCATGGGACGCTGTGTTTCATCGCTTGAAGCAGGTGCTGGCACGCAGGTCCCGCGATCATGTGACCCTTGACCCGACCGATACAGAACTATGCGCCTCTTATCTGGGTCGACACCTCGACAACGATGGGCCTCGACGCGACCGGGTCGTCACCCTGGTGCGCCGTTGCTGGGGGAACATTCACTCAGTCGAAGAGCGGTGGTTCCACCGCTATTGGCCAGAGTGCGATCCGACCATTGGCCCCTCTCAGCCCACTCAGTTCCCCAGCCCTGACAAACTATCAGAATGGGCGAGGAAGACTGTCTTACTGCCAGCTTTCGTGGACTCCAGTGATGCATAGCTCGGAGCCTCAGCCTTTGGAAGTCTGGGCTCTGAGGGCTCGTGGAACTTCCTCTACGACCCCGACGAGCAGGGCCGGCTCGTCACCGGGCGGCTGACGGTGGCCCGGGCCGCGGGCCACGAGCTCTCCTACGGCTACGGCCCCGTCGAGGGGTGCGCCCAC
>JBFMCT010000095.1 GCA_040754375.1 Actinomycetota bacterium | reverse complement strand
TGCCCGAGATCCGCGGACGGGTCGGATCCACCGGGTAGTGCCAGTTGTCCTTCCAGGAGTTGCGGAAGCCCGTGGCCGCACAGATGACGTTCTGGGGGAAGGGATAGGTGGGCGACTGGACCGCCGCCACGGAGCCCGGCCGGCCGACGAAGTGCGTCGCGCAGGCGGCCACCACGTGGTATTCCGGCTCGTATGTGAGGAAGGGCCCGGGCCGGCAGGCCATCTCGAGCGCCGTCAGCCCCCCGCGGGAGCTGCCGAAGATCACGATCTCGTCGCGCTTTCCGCCGAAGCTCGTCGCCACGGTGTCGATGAGCCGGGCGAACTGCCGGTAGGCGCTCTCGCTCATCACCCATCCGCCGCCGCCGTTCCACTGCACGCCGATCGCTCCCGGCCGCGGTCCGCCGGCGCCCCAGGCGGGGCTGAGCGCCACCTGCTCGGCGATGTGCATGCCCGGCCGATACGAGTACTGGTGGCCGTTCTCGGGGTTCCCGTCCGCGTCCTGGTAGTTGGAGAAGGCCCCGAAGACTTCCCAGGACGGGTCGTAGGCCCCGCAGAAGAGGATCGGATACACCTCCGGCGCGGGCGGCACGTCGAGCCACGCCCAGCCGGGCGGGAAGAAGAGGGTGGCGAGGCTCTCGTCGCCGTCCGCCGCGCCTTCCTCCAGCAGCCAGCCGCCGCCATGGTCGAAGATCACGTTGTGCAGGACGCGCAGCTTGCCGGTATGGGCCGGATCCCGGAGCTGGTTCTCCCAGCCGGACTCGCCGAAGTTGATGTGCTGGACGTTCTTCTCCGTGCGGTTCCAGACGAAGTCGTCGAAGGCGTTTCGCAGGGTGAGGCTCACGCGCGTGCCGGAGAACTTCTCCGCCACATACTCATCCGGGTAGGGGAGGTAGGTGTAGGCGGGGTCGGAGGCGTAGGCGGGGTTGTAGAAGTAGAAGGTGTCGGGGTCGTCCCACACGTAGTCCAAGGGATTCGCCAGCCGGGGGAGCCCCTTCGCCCCGATGTCCCAGGAACGCGTTTGCGCATTCCAGTGGGTGACGACGCCGTCCTGCGTCTGCGCTCCGCTGGGAGGTGCTCCCAGGAGCAGGAAGCAGGCCAGGAACAGGAGAGGAAGTCCGCGCCAGAACGCGAGCGAGGGCGTCGCGGACCGCGGGCGGGCCGCGCCGCAGTGCAGGAGCCGTTGCGAGATGGCGAAAAGAGAGCCTTGGGGTCGCATGGAACACCTCTGGGTCGATGAGGGTTGCAGAGACGAACGTCGGAACGGGGAAGAGCCCGACCCGTGCTCGCGACGAAAGCGCCCGTCGGGGAGCTGGCACGATCCCTCCACGCGGTCGAGAGCGAACGCGTTCTCGTCGGGGGGCGGATCGCCGCCGGAGTCCCGTTACATCCCCGGTGGAAGCCCGTCGCCAGGAAGACGCCGATCGCGAGGCTCGCCCCCTCCCCCCCACACACGCACGCACGCATACACGCGCGGAGGAACGGTGGGGCGGGCGAGGCGCACCTGCTCAGGACGGGCGGGCGCGAGCGGAGCGAGCATGTCCAGCGGAGCGGGCATCCGTGACGGTGAGCGGCGAGCCGAATCGGGACGGGCGCATCCTAGCGCGACGCCGGCCCGAAGGGACTCGGAATTCCGCGGCTCCGCCGGCCGCCGACGCTTTCTCTCGCGTGGGAATCGGGACGCCGGGCCTTCGCCGGTCACGCTCCGCGGGGGGATTCCCGCGTCTACCGATACCCCAGGACCAAGTCCTGCGCGTTCGAGAGGGCGAAGGGCTGGAGGCCCCCCACGTGCAGCGCCTGCGTGGAGAGGGCGAAGCCGGCGAAGAGCGGGTCGCCGGGCACGGCGAGGTCGTAGAGCGCCACCGGGCCGGGCACGACGCTCGCTCCCAAGAGCTCCCCAAAGGGATCGGCGGGATCGACGAGCAGCGTCTGGCCGCCGGCGAGAGTCGAGGTGAGCGGGGTCCCAAAACCCGCCAGCCAGGCGAGGTCGTGGCCGCTCGTGCCGGCGAGATCGACGAACGCGGTGTAGGTCCCCCCCAGGGTGGGCCGGGTGAACGTGCCGTAGCTCGCCGGATTCGTGCCCGCGTTGCGGGCGGTGGCGGAGGCCGCGATGCCGCCCGTGCCGTAGATCGCGAGGTTGTGGCCGCCGTCGCTGCCCAGCGACACGGCGATGAACGTCAGACCCGGCGGCAGGATGGGCACGTCGC
>JBFMCT010000094.1 GCA_040754375.1 Actinomycetota bacterium | reverse complement strand
TGCGCATGGAGGGACCCTTGACCGTGATGCGGTGGGCGGCCTGCAAGACGCGGTCGAGCACGGCCTCGGCCAAGGTCGGGTCCGCCATGGCCGCGTGCCACTTCTCGACGGGCAGCTGGCTGGCCACCAGGGTGGAGCGCCGCTGCGCCCGGTCCTCGACGACCTCGAGCAGGTCCCGGCACGCCTCGACGGGGGCCGGGGTCAACAAGAAGTCGTCGAGCACGAGGAGCGAAACCCGCCCGAGCTGGCCCAGCAGTCGGGAGTAACGGCCGTCGGCCCGGCCCAGGGCCAGCTCGTCGAGCAGTCTCGGGGTGCGGGCGTAGAGGGCGGTGTGGCCCTGGCGCAGCGCGGCGTTGGCCAGGGCGCAGGCCAGGAAGGACTTGCCCACCCCGGTCGGGCCGGTCACGACCAGGTTGTGGTGGCGGGTCACCCAGCCGGCCCCGGCCAGGTCCAGCACGGCGGCGCGGTTGAGCCCCCGGGGGGAGCGGAAGTCGACGTCCTCGACGGCGGCGGGATAGCGCAGCTTGGCCGCCTTGAGCCGGGTGGCCAGGCGGCGGCTGTCGCGGGCGTCGGCCTCGCGGTCCACGAGCAGCCCGAGGCGGTCCTCGAAGGCCAGCTCGGACCACGGCCCGGGGGTGACCAGCTGGTCGACGAGGGCGGCGGCCATGGCCCCCAAGCCCAGGGCCTCCAGCTTGGCGATGGTCGGGTTGGCCAGCATCACGCCTCCTCGGCCCAGTAGTCGGCGCCCCGCAGGTTCTCGTGCTCGCCGGCGGCGGCGCAGCCCGAGGCCGAGGGCAGCGGGGCACGGTCCAGGCCCGCGGCCAGGATCGACTTCACCGAGCTGTAGCTGACGGCCCCGACGGCCAGCGCCCGCTCGCACGCGGCCCCGGTGCGCTCGTCGCCGTAGCGCTTGGCCAGGTTCATGAGCCCCAGGCAGGCCCGGTAGGCGTGCTCGGGGTGGGCCCGGGTGACGAGGATCTTCTCCACCAGGGCGGCGGTGGCCGGGCTCACGGTGGAGGCCCAGGAGACGAGCCGCGACGGCGTCCACTCCAGGTGGGCCCGGTGCGAGGCCGGCATGTGGGCGGGGTCGGTCACGTAGCGCTGCCGGCCGTGCTCGCGGGCGTGGCTGGCCACCCGCCGCCCGCCGTTGAGCACCTCGACGGTGCTCGCCGTGGCCCGCAGGTCGAGGCGCTGGCGCACCAGCTGGTAGGGCACGGAGTAGAAGCGCCGGTCGAACTCGACGTGGTAGTCGATGTTCACCGTCACCTTCTTCCACGACGCCAGCTCGAAGCGCTCGGCGGGCAACGGCTTGAGGGCCTTGCGCTCGATGTCCTCGAACAGCTCCCGGCGGCTGGTCGGCTGGCCCCGGAACGCCCGCCCGTTGAGTTCCTCGACCCGGCCGGCGATGGCCTCGTTCAGCTCGGCCAGGCCGAAGAAGCGACGGTCGCGCAGCGGGGCCAGCACCCATCGCTCGACCGACAGGACTCCGGCCTCGACCGCGGCCTTGTCCCGGGGATGGGCGGTGCGGGTCGGCAGCACGACGGTGTCGAAGTGACGAGCCAGGTCGGCGTAGGACGGGTTGAGCTCGGGGTCGTACCAGCACGCCTTGGTCACCCCCGCCTTCAGGTTGTCGGGCACGGTGACCGCAGCCACGCCGCCGTAGAAGGCCCAGGCCCGGGTGTGGGCGCCCACCCAGCTGCCCAGGTCCTGGCCCCGGGTCGCCTCCACGTAGAGCAGCCCGCTGGCGCCCAGCACGGCCACGAACACCTCGGCCGAACGAACCTCGCCGCCGTCGGGGTCGACCCAGTCGGCCCGATCGCCGGCGAAGTCGACGAACATCCGCTCGCCGGCCGCATAGGTGAGGCGCATGACCACGTCCTGGGCCCCCAGCCACGCCTGGTAGTGGGCGCAGAACTGGGTGTAGCCCCAGCCCTCGGGCTGGTCCTCGCGCCACTCCAGCCACAGGAGGCGCAGCGTGACGTGGCGGCCCCGCTTCAGCTCCCGGTGGATGTCGCGCCATTCCGGCACCGGCCGCCGGGCCGCCAGCTCGGCGGTGGGCGGCGGGAACAGCCTGGCGTCCAGCGCCGCTTCGTCCATGCCCTCGGGCAAGGGCCAGGACAGCCCGGCCGCCTCGGCCCGGGCCAGGTACTCGTAGATGGTCGTCTTACCCGCCCCGACGCTGGCGGCGATGTCACGACTGTTCATCCCTGCGGCCTTCAACCGCAGGACCTCGGTGATCTTGCGCATGGGTAGCTTCCT
>JBFMCT010000093.1 GCA_040754375.1 Actinomycetota bacterium | reverse complement strand
CTCGGGGGGCCCCCCCCCCCCCCCCCCCCCACACACGCACGCACGCATACACGCGCGGAGGAACGGTGGGGCGGGCGAGGCGCACCTGCTCAGGACGGGCGGGCGCGAGCGGAGCGAGCATGTCCAGGGGAGCGAGCATTTGTAGCGTCGAGCAGCGAGCCGGATCGGGACCGGCGCAACCTATCACCACGGCGGCCCGCGGGGACTCGGAATCCCTCGGTTCCGAGCGAGGCCGCCCGCCTCTAGCGATACCCCAAAACCAGGTCCTGCGCGTTCGAGAGCACGAAGGGCTGGAGGCCCCCCACGTGCAGCGCCTGCGTGGAGAGCGAGAAGCCCGCGAAGAGAGGATCGCCGGGCACCGCGAGGTCGTAGAGCGCCACCGGGCCGGGCACGACGTTCAGGCCGAGCAGCTCTCCGTAGGGATCGGCCGGATCGACGAGCAGGGTCTGGCCGCCGGCGAGGGTCGCGGTGAGCGGAGTCCCAAAACCAGCGAGCCACGCGAGATCGTGGCCGCTCGTGCCGGCGAGATCGACGAGAGCCGTGTAGGTCCCCCCCAGGACAGGTCTCGTGAACACCCCGTAGCTCGCGGGGTTTCCTCCCGCGGTGCGGAGCGTGGCGGAGGCGATAGCGAACCCGGTGCCGTAGATCGCCAGGCTGTGACCCGCACCGGCCCCCAGCGCGACAGCGGTCGTTCCCGGGGGGAGCGCCGGCACGTCGCACTGGCCGACGTCGTTCAACCCCCAGGCCACGACCGTCCCGTCGCTGCGCCGGGCGAGGCTGTGATCGCCGTTGTACTTCCCCGCCGCCGCCACCTCGACGTAGGTGACGCCCGGCGGCAGCGCCGGCACGTCGCACTGGCCGGCGTTGTTTCGCCCCCAGGCCACCACCGAGCCGTCGCTGCGACGTGCGAGGCTGTGCGCGTAGCCCCCCGCCACCTCGACGTAGGTAAGACCTGGTGGTAGCGCGGGCACGTCGATTGCCCCTGGGGCTCCCCAGGCCACTACCGTGCCGTCGCTGCGACGTCCGAGACTGTGCTCCGCGCCCGCCGCCACCTCGACATAGACGAGGCCCGGCGGCAGGCGGGGCACGTCGCACTGGCCGTTGTTGTTCCACCCCCAGCCCACGATCGAGCCGTCGCTCCGCCTCCCCAGGCTAAAGAACTCTCCCGCCGCCACCTCGACGTACCGCAGGCCCGGGGGCAGCGCGGGCACGTCGCACTGGCCGTAGTAGTTGTAGCCCCAGGCGAGCACCTTCCCGTCGCTCCGGACTACGAGGCTGTGCAGGTCCCCCGCCGCCACGTCGAGGTAGCTCAATCCCGGCGGCAGGTCGGGAACGTCGCCGACCCACTCGTTGCCCAAGCGCACGACCGAACCGTCGCTGCGCCGCGCCAGGCTGTGGCCCCCGCCCCCCGCCACCTCGACGTAGGTGAGCTCCTCCGGCAGCGGGGGGACGTTGCACTGGCTGAAGTTGTTGTTCCCCCAGGCGGCGACTGTGCCGTCGCTGCGGCACGCCAGGCTGTGGTAGCCGCCGGCGGCCACGTCCACGTAGGTGAGACCGGGCGGCGGCGCCGGGACGTCGCACTGACCGTAGTAGTTGTATCCCCAGCCGACGGCCGAACCGTCGCTCCGCAGTGCCAGGCTGTGCCGCGCTCCCGCCGCGACTCTGACGTAGCTGAGGCCCGGCGGCAGCGCGGGGACGTCGCTCTGGCCTTCGCCGTTCGATCCCCAGGCCACGACCGTTCCGTCGCTCCGCGCCGCGAGGCTATGATTGCCACCGCCGGCTACCTGCAGGTAGGTGAGACCCGGCGGCAGCGCCGGCACGTTGCACTGGCCCTTGGCGTTGTATCCCCAGGCCACGACCGTCCCATCGCTCAGACGCGCCAGGCTGTGATACCGGCCCGAGGCCACCTCGACGTAGGCGAGACCCGGCGGCGGCGCCGGCACGTCGCACTGGCCGTAGTTGTTCCGCCCCCACGCCACGACCGTGCCGTCGCTTCGGAGCGCCACGCTGTGATCCCCTCCCCCCGCCACCTCCACGTACCAGACGCCCGGCGGCGGCGCCGGCACGTCGCACTGGCCCCAGTAGTTGTATCCCCACGCCACCACCGTCCCGTCGCTTTGAACCGCGAGGCCGTGATCGCCTTCGCAGCCCGCTGCCACGTCGACGTAGCGCAGGCCCGGCGGCAGGCTGGGCACGATGCACTGGCCGTAGTAGTTGTAGCCCCAGGCCACGATCGTGCCGTCGTCGCGGAGACCGAGGGTGTGGTAGAGCCCCCCCGCCAGCTCCACAAACGGATCCTCGAGCCAGGCGCTGTCCATCACCTCGTTCCCCCAGCCGACGATTTCCGTCTGCGCGGTCGTCGTTCCGGCAACCCCGAGGATCGCCGCGCTCGCCGCCGCCACGAGCAGCCCGCCTCCCCGCGCCCGCATGCGTACACCGCGCCCCTCGTCGCTCCCTGCCCTTCCGGTCCTGATTCCCATCATGGCCACTCTCCTCGGCGAGGCTCTCGGCTCGCGGGCTGATCGGCCTCGCCCGCACCGAACGAGCCTATCCCCGCCCGTCCAGACCCGCAACCCAGCCGCCCCCCCAGGTCTGGAAGCAGACGGGAACGGGGCGAATGCCGAGACCCTACCGCCGCCACAGATGGTCCCCCTATTGCAGCTCGTCCACCGGCCCCGCCGTTCGCGGTCTCTTCGGCTT
>JBFMCT010000092.1 GCA_040754375.1 Actinomycetota bacterium | reverse complement strand
GTGTCGACGGCCACTAGATAATGCCCGTATGCGGCCACGGAACAGCCCGCTCATGGCCATGAGAACTGCTCAGCGGCGGCCAACGGAACCGCCCGCTCGATAGTCGCCGCCGCCGGGGCCACCGGCGGTATCCACCACCTACGTCCCCCTTGTCGGGCTCACTCGGCGTGACCAAACGCGCCCGAGCCCGAGGAGGGGACGGATGAAATCTGCCGAGGAGGCCAACCGAATGTTGGAGCACTACGACCTGACGCGCTCGCTGAGAGCAGCCGCCGAGCTGTGCGGCGTCAGCCATCACACCGTCGCCCGCCAGGTCGCCTTGCGCGACGCGGGCCGCCCGCCGGGCCACGCCGCGGGCCGCGAGCGGGCGATCTGGCCCTACCTGGCCAAGCTCGAGGAGTGGGTCGACCGGTCCAAGGGCCGCATCCGGGCCGACGTGGCCCACGACAAGCTCGTGGCCCTCGGCTATTCGGGCTCCGAACGCACGACCCGCCGGGAGGTGGCCGCCCTCAAGGCGAACTGGCGGGCCGGGCACGGCCGGGTGCACCGGCCCTGGGTGGTCGAGCCGGGCATGTGGCTCCAGTGGGACTACGGCACCGGCCCGGTGGTCGGGGGGCGGCCCAGCGAGCTGTTCTGCGCCTGGCTGGCCTGGAGCCGCTACCGGGTCGTGTTCCCCGTGCGCGACAAGACCCTGCCGACGGTGGTCGCCTCCCTCGACCGCACGCTGCGGGCTATCGGCGGCGTGCCCACCTACGCCCTGACCGACAACGAGAAGACCGTCACCGTCGAGCACGTGGCCCGCATCGCCGTGCGTCACCCTGTCATCGTCGCCGCCTCGGCCCATTACGGGCTGACCGTCGCCACCTGCCTGCCGGCCGACGCCCCCTCCAAGGGCGGGTCGGAGGCCACCGTGCGGTTGGCCAAGGCCGACCTGGTGCCCACCGACGCCAACCTGCTCGAGGAGTACCGCACATGGGCCGAGGCCGAGGAGGGGGCGGCCGCCTTCTGCGCCACGGTGAACGGCCGGCCCCACCGGGTGACCCGCCGGGCGCCGGCGGAGATGCTGGCCGAGGAGCAGCCCCACCTGCACCGCGTTCCCGAGCACCCCTACACGCTGGCCTTCGGCCAGACCCGCACCGTGGGCTTCGACCAGCCCACAGTCCAGCACGACTGGTGCGTGTACTCGGTGCCCTGGCGGCTGCGCGGCGAGGTTGTCTGGGTGCGCGAGGTGGGCGACGAGGTCGTCGTGATCCACGTCGGCGCCTCGGGGCCGGCCGAGGTCGCCCGCCACGAGCGCACCACCCCCGGCAACCCCCGGATCGACCCCTCGCACTTCCCGCCGGCGCCCGAGGGGCCGCTGGCACGCACGCCGGTGGCCCAGAACGCCCAGGAGGCCGCCTTCCTGGCCCTCGGCCCCGGGGCGGCGCACTGGCTGCGGGAGGCGGCAAGCACCGGCGCCCGCCGGGTGCGGGCCAAGATGGCCGACGCCGTGGCCCTGGGCAAGGTCCACGGCCCCGAGGCGGTCGACTGGGCGCTGGGCCACGCCGCGGTGATGGGCCGCTTCGCCGAGGGCGACCTGGCCTCTATCGTCGCCCACCAGGCCCGGTCGTCGCCCGGCCCGGCCCGGCGGGCCTCCGAGGACCACAGCCTCGCCCAGGGCACCGGTGAGTGGGAGGGCTTCGGGCGATGAGGGCCCCCGCCCCCCCGCCGCTGGCAGAGGACCTCGAGGCGCTGCTACGCCGCCTGCGCCTGCCCCACGTCCGCCGGGCCGCCCCTGAGGTCCTGGCCACTGCCCGGGCCCAGCGCTGGGAGCCGGCCGAGGTGCTGCGGGCCCTGCTGGGCGAGGAGCTGGCCGGGCGCAAGGCCTCGGCCCTTCGCACCCGCCGGTCCGAGGCCGGGTTCCCCACCGGCAAGACCTTCGAGGCCTGGGACGAGGAGGTGTCGTCCATCCCCCGCCCCACCCAGGCCGCCCTGCGCACCCTGGAGTGGGTCGGGCGGCGGGAGAACCTGGTGGTGTGCGGCCCCGCCGGCACCGGCAAGACCTTCTTCCTCGAGGCGCTGGGCCAGGCGGCGGTGGAGGCGGGGATGCGGGTGGCGTGGTTCGCCCTCGAGGACCTGGGGGCCCTCGTGCGACGCCACCGGGCCGACGACACCGTCGCCAAGGCGGTGGCCAGGGCCCTGCGGGCCGATCTCGTCGCCGTCGACGACATCGGGCTGCTGCCGGTGTCGGCGGACGCCGCCGAGGGCCTCTACCGGCTGGTGGACGCTGCCTACGAGCGCCGCAGCGTCGCCGTCAGCTCCAACCTTCACCCCAGCGGCTTCGACGAGATCATGGCCAAGACGCTTGCCACGGCCACCGTCGACCGGCTCATGCACCACGCCCACCTGTGCCAGACCTCGGGCAAGAGCGTGCGGCTGTCGGAGGCCAGTGCCGGCCGGGGCGTCGTCCCCCTCGGCCCCAAGGAGCCACAGGCGTGACCCTGCTTTGGCGTCTCGCCGTCGGCCTGTTCGCCGCCGTGACGGCCCTCGTCGTCCTGGCGGCCCCCCAGGTCGTTCGCCGGTGCGCCGAGCCCCCGGTCGGGACCGGCGGTGGCCCGCCCGCGCCCCCGGTCCCGCCCCGCTGCCGGGGGCCTCCGTCACGACTTCTGAAGTGCCTTGTCCGCCACTCTCCGTGCCTGCGCAGGCAAACCCAACCCAGCCCGCGAGTTGGGGTGAACGAAACGCATGGGCAGATCTCACGGCCTCCGCTGGGCAGTTCTGATGGCCACGACCGGGCAGTTCCGCTGGCCGCCTATGGGCAGGACGAGATGGCCCTTGACA
>JBFMCT010000091.1 GCA_040754375.1 Actinomycetota bacterium | reverse complement strand
ACGGCCCCTACGGCGAGCTGGCCACCTCCACCGGCACCGCCACCACCCCCCTGCGCTTCGCCGGCGAGTACACCGACGCCGAGACCGGCTTCGTCTACCTCCGGGCCCGCTACTACGACCCGGCCACGGGCCAGTTCCTCACCAGAGACCCCCTGGTGGACCTTACGCGGGAGCCGTACTCATACGTACGGGGCAACCCCCTGAACGCGACCGACCCGCTCGGTCTCTTCTGCGTGGGCTCGATCTGCACCCCGAAGGGCATCGGCGGTGCTCTCGGGGGCGCCTGGGATGCGACGGCTGGGAAAGCTGTGACCTTTGTTGACAACCATCGGGACGCCTTCTCTACCGGGTTAGCGCTCGTAGGCGGAATCGCATGCGGCGTCGCAGCTGGTGCCGCAACTGGTGGTCTTGCAGCGCCCGCATGCTATTCGCTGACGGTTGCCGCCCTCGGTCTCTCGGCACGCGACTCGTACGTCGACAACGACCCAGCTGGGTTCCTGATCGATGTCGGGCTCTCGCTCGTTCCCTTCGCTGGAGGTGCCGACGAGTTGCTCGTCGGTATCCTGAGCGCCGGGTCTGGCGCTCTCGGCGCACTCCTCAACTTCATTGAAGCGATCGGCGGGAACGCGTGCTGATGAAGCGCCTGGTGCCATCTCCCGTCGCCCGCTTGCTCATCGCGACCCCAGCTGTTGCCCTCCTGGTCGGTCCCAGTATTGTGATGGTGGCGGGCTCAGGCCCGTCGCCCGGCTATCTGATGCTGGCGGGAGTGGGTACAGGCTGGCTGGCTCGGTGCCTGATGTTGGATGTTCGCTGGAATGATGATTGTGTACAAGTGAGAACCTACCTGCGGGTCCATTCGCTTCGTTGGCAAGAGGTCGAGGATATCGCCGTCGGGCACACTACGAGTATTGCCGTACGGGGAGTCCCCTTTGCGGTGCCCAAGCTCCTCCTATCCGAGTCCCGCGAGGTAAAGGTGATCGGCCTCCTAGGAGTGTCGCGACGCGATATGAACCAGTTCGTCGACGAAGTTACAAGACTGACCGCCGGGCGCGCTGCGGGGGTTGGGCACTTCCAGTCCTACTCGCCGTGGTGTAAGCCGAGCGCGCTTAGCACCCACCGGCGGTGATGCTGGAGCGTTTCAGCGTTTCCCCCGCTTTGGAGCGCACCTCCCCGGCCCTGTGCTCCGACGGCGCCGCCTGGGGCCACAACGGCTTCGGCCAGGTGGGCGACGGCTCCACCACCGACCGCCACGCCCCCGTGGCCGTGGGCCTGGCCTCGGTGTCGGCGGTGTCGGCCGGGGGCTTCGGCTCGCTCGCGGCCCGCACCGACGCCACGGTTTCCACCTGGGGCTACAACGCCTACGGCCAGCTCGGCCACGCCACCACGGCCGACGCCCACGCCCCCACCGCCGCCCCCGCCCTGGCCGGGGCCACCTCGGCCGGGCCGGTCCACTCGCTACAGGTCCTGGCCGACGGCAGTGCCCGGGCCTGGGGCTTCGGGGCCACCGGGGCGCTGGGCGAGGGCACCACCGACAGCCACCCCACCCCGGTGGCGGTGGACGGCTTGGCTGCCCCCGGGACCGCCCTGGCCACCTACGCCTACCGGGGCGACGGCCTGCGCACCTCCAAGACGGTGGCCGGCCAGACGAGGCCCTTCTCCTGGGACGAGTCCGGCCCCGTCCCCCTCGTGCTCTCCGACGGCGCCCTGCGCTTCGTCTACGGCCCCGGGGGCCGCCCCCTCTACCAGCTCGACGCCGCCAACGTGCCCACCTACCTGCACCAGGACCAGCTCGGCTACACCCGCCAGCTCACCTCGGCCACCGGCGAGGTGGTGGCCACCTTCACCTACGGCCCCTACGGCGAACTGTCCTCGGCCACCGGGACCGCCACCACCCCGCTGCGCTTCGCCGGCGAGTACACCGACGCCGAGACCGGCTTCGTCTACCTACAGGCGAGGTACTACGACCCCGCCACCGGCCAGTTCCTCACCCGTGACCCGCTGGTGGCCATGACGGGCGAGCCCTACCTGTACGCCGGGGGCAACCCGCTCAACTACACGGACCCGTTGGGGCTTATTCGGCTCCGCAATCCGCTCAGGTGGAACCCACTACCGGACATCACCCGGGCGGCGAGGGACCTCGCTCATCGGGCAACGACGGCCGTTGGCGACTTCGTGTCAAGTCCTTTCAACATCGCTTGGACGGCCGCCGGGTTCTTCATCGTTAGACCACTCGCTGTCGCGGCCCTCGCTGCTGTAGGAATCACAACTGGACCCGCGCTCCTCATCGGGGTTGGAGTCGCGACGGTCACATGGTTCGTTGCCGGGCGCATCGTCAAGCGCCTGTTGCCGCCGACAAGGGAGGTTGTGGACGCCGCTGCGGCCGGCCGGCTGATCAGCAACGGCGTTCTGGACGAATGCGAGAACCAGTGGATATGACCTCAGACAGTCGATCCCTCTCTAGATGGTCGTTCGTGTTGCTCGCTGTCCCGCTTGTGATGGCTGGTCTAGCATCACAAGTTCTCAGCGGCCCAGCGCTGCTAGCTTGCCTGATACTGGCCCTCGCCGGATTCGTGGGCACGGCGTTGCTCACCCTGCTCATGCGAAGGATGAAGTGGCCCAAAGACGCCCGTGGGACCGCAACAGTGGTCTACCTTGTTGGCGCCCTTCTCCTGTCGACTCTCAGTGATGCAGTAATGGTGGGAGTCGTGTGGACAAGTGTTGGCGCCATGGGCGGTGCCCTGCTCATCTCTCGTGCAGCGAACTAGCTCTACCACCTCCCGCCACGCCCCCGTGGCCGTGGGCCTGGCCTCGGTCTCGGCGGTGTCGGCCGGGGGCTTCGGCTCGCTCGCGGCCCGCACCGACGCCACCGTGGCCACCTGGGGCTACAACGCCTACGGCCAGCTC
>JBFMCT010000090.1 GCA_040754375.1 Actinomycetota bacterium | reverse complement strand
GGCCGGGGCCGAGGCCACCTCGGCCGGGCCGGTCCACTCGCTACAGGTCCTGGCCGACGGCAGTGCCCGGGCCTGGGGCTTCGGGGCCACCGGGGCGCTGGGCGAGGGCACCACCGACAGCCACCCCACCCCGGTGGCGGTGGACGGCTTGGCCGCCCCCGGGACCGCCCTGGCCACCTACGCCTACCGGGGCGACGGCCTGCGCACCTCCAAGACGGTGGCCGACCAGACGAAGCCCTTCTCCTGGGACGAGTCCGGCCCCGTCCCCCTCGTGCTCTCCGACGGCGAGCTGCGCTTCGTCTACGGCCCCGGGGGCCGCCCCCTCTACCAGCTCGACGCCGCCAACGTGCCCACCTACCTGCACCAGGACCAGCTCGGCTCCACCCGCCAGCTCACCTCGGCCACCGGCGAGGTGGTGGCCACCTTCACCTACGGCCCCTACGGCGAGCTGGCCACCTCCACCGGCACCGCCACCACCCCCCTGCGCTTCGCCGGCGAGTACACCGACGCCGAGACCGGCTTCGTGTACCTCCGGGCCCGCTACTACGACCCGGCGACGGGACAGTTCGTGTCGAGGGACCCGCTGGTGGCCCTGACGGGCGAGCCCTACCTGTACGCCGCGGGCAACCCGATCAACGCGATCGACCCGTTGGGCCTGGCGCCCTGGGACGGCTTGAGGAGGACGTGGGACGCGACCGGTGGCCGGGCTATCAGCAGGGCTGCCGGTCTCGCCAACAACGCGACTGAATTCGTCGTTCGTAACCGCGACACGATCGCGAGTGTCGCAGCCGTCGCTGCATGTGTCGGCACAGTAGGTACCGGCTGCTTCGTTGCAACGGCCCTAGCGGTCGGTGTCCGCAATGAGAAGCGCTTCCGGGACCATGGGGTTAGCCGGGACACTGTCGGCTCGTTCATCGTTGACGGCGTCCTCTCCTTTGGAACGCTCGGCCTTGTGAGGATCCCCTCGCAACTGGCGACGGCTAGGCTCGCTGATCCGCTGGCCCGGCACGCAGTACCAGTTGTCTCGGGGCCGATCCCAAGGTTCGCCGTCGAGAGCGGCAAAGCAGGACTGCTTGGCGGTCTCAGCTTACTCAGCCGTTGGACGTTGGACGGCCGCCTCGATGGTCTCGGCTGCTGAGCGATAATGCGTCAGCCGGTCCGTGTCGAGGGGGGGTCCACTTCTGTGGAGGTTCGTACGCCGGCGGCCCACGTGCCGACGATCGCCAGTGGGAGTGCCGCCGTCCTCGTAGGCGCCTCAATGCTCGCCGGGCTCCGGCCCGTCAATGCATTCACGGTGGTGCTCGGGCTGGGAGCGGTTGTGATGGGGATGTGGATAGCCGTTAGCGCGGCGCGAGCACGCGTGATGCTCACTGACGATCAACTTGAGCAGCACGGCGATCTTCGTCGAAAGCTGGTCCCGACAGACCAGATCAGCGAGTTCTATGTTGACCGGACATCGCATCTAGTCCCATGGATCTCGGTGTGGGTACGGCTTCGGTCAGGTGAGGAACTTTCGCTTGACCAGTGCCGCGTTTTCGGGTTCACACGGGGCGATGCACACCAACGCCTTCAGCATGCCGTCGACTCGCTGAACGACCGGCTGGCTAGCCGCTAATGTCGCCTCAGACTACTATCATTCTTCCACCATACCAGCCAGTGAGTGGCGCGAGAGATCGCTTATACGGGTCGGCTAACGTAATCCCTGGTATCAGGATTCGAAGCTCCTATGTCACGACCTTGAGGTTGGCTGTGGACGACAACGCACTTAGCATGACCGCGTGTCGGCCAGGTTCGGGGGCGATGAGGGTGCGCCACTACATCAGGATGCGGCCAGCAGTTCCTCAACGGTAATTGGCGCCTCACAGTCGGGGCAGCAGCCGCCGATGCCGATGCGGCGACAGAACACATTGCAGTCCGGGCGTCTCTGGTCGCCAACGCAACGCACGTCGCAACCCGGGCACCCATACACCGTGGCCGAGCGGCGAGCGGCAGGTGCCGGGACGGGCGGGGTCGGTGCTCCGGCCCCGTGACGACGCCGATGGCCAGCCTGCCTGCATGCCGCGGAGCAGTACCGGCGCCGTCCGGAGGCCTCGAACGGCGCCGCGCAGGCCGCGCAGGTCATCGTTACGCCAGTCGTTACGCGACGGGGTTGGCTGTCCGGTGGGCGGCGGGGTCATGCGGCGTGGGGAAGGGCGGCGAGCCTGGCGTTCAGATCGTGCATCATCCGGCGGTAGACGACATTGGAGAGATGACGCTTGAGAACCCGCATGGCCTCCTTCTTGGTGTGGCCCCGCCGGCGGGCCTCCTCGAAGGTGCGCCTGGCCCGTTCGTCGCAGCGCAGCTGGGTCACAGCCATGCGGTGCAGCACGGCGTTGATGCGGCGGTTCCCGCCCGGGTTCAGCCGGTGGCGTTTGGGTTCGTCACGGCCCTCGCCGGAGGAGACCTCGAGCGGGGCGGTGCCGTTGAAGCGGGCGACGGTGTGGGCCTGGGGCTCCAACGCCCTGGGCCAGCTGGGCGACGGCACCACCGTCGACCGCCACTCCCCGGTGAAGGCCCAGGGCCTGGACCAGGTGGTGTCGGTGGCCGCCGGCTACGTGCACTCGGCGGCCGTGCGCGCCGACGGCAGCGTGTGGACCTGGGGCTACAACGGCTTCGGCCAGCTGGGCGACGGGACCACCGCCGACCGAGCCCTGCCCGGCCCCGTGGCCGCCCTGGCCGGGGCCGCGGCCGTAGCGTCGGGCTACCATCACGTGGTGGCCGCCCTCGCCGACGGCACGGTCGCCGCCTGGGGCCACAACGGCTTCGGCCAGGTGGGCGACGGCTCCACCACCGACCGCCACGCCCCCGTGGCCGTGGGCCTGGCCTCGGTGTCGGCGGTGACGGCCGGGGGCTTCGGCTCGCTCGCGGCCCGCACCGACGCCACCGTGGCCACCTGGGGCTACAACGCCTACGGCCAGCTCGGCCACGCCACCACGGCCGACGCCCACGCCCCCACCGCCGCCCCCGC
>JBFMCT010000089.1 GCA_040754375.1 Actinomycetota bacterium | reverse complement strand
AGCCGGCGGGCGGACCGGGGCGGGGCCAGCGGGCGGGCCCTGCGGCCGGCCGCGCCGGAGGCTGACCAGTGCGCCTGGCCGACCCGCCGCCATCGCAGCCGGCGCAGCCACCCCAGTCCCCGAAGCCATCCCAGCCGGCGCAGCCATCCCCGTCGACGCAGCCATCCCAGCCGGCGCAGCCATCCCCGTCGACGCAGCCATCGCAGCCGGCGCAGCCATCCCAGCCGGCGCAGCCACCCCCGTCGACGCAGCGATCCCAGCCGGCGCCGCGATCCCAGCCGGCGCAGCCATCCCAGCCGGCGCAGCCAGCGCCCGGTCCCCGCCCAACATCCTCAGCGCCGTCGGGGCCGGGGCGGGGCCCAAGGACGGACCGCCGACCGGCCCGCCCGGCACGATCGGTCGCCGCCGCCCGCCCCCGTCCCACCACCCGTCCCACCACCCGTCCCGCGGCCCGCCCGGCCGCCCGGCTGGGGCCGGTGGCGGTGGTGGCCGGGGCGTTCGTGCTCATGGCCGCCCTGGTGGTGTCGTTCACCCACGCCTGGACCAGGGGGGGCCTGCTCATCGACGGGCCGGGGGTGTCGCTGTGGCTCCAGGTGGTGCTCGACCACTGGCGGGCGGGCTACGGCCTGTCCTACTGGATGCCCGAGATGTGGACGGGCACGCCCTTTTTCGCCCTGTTCCCCTCGTTCCACCTGCTCATGCTGGTGCCCTTGGCCGCCCTGTGGGGCCCGGACACGGCCGTCAAGGCAGCCACCGTGGCCGCCCAGGTGGCGGGGGCATGGGGGGCCTTCGTGCTGGCCCGGTCCCTGTGGGGGCGCATGTGGGCCGCGGTGGTGGCCGGGGTGGCCTACGGCTGCCACCCCTACTTCGTGGCCTCGGGGGCGCTGTTCGGCCAGGAGGCGTCGGTGTGGGTGTTCGCCGTCACCCCGTGGCTGATCTGGAGCCTGCGCCTGGCCCTGCGGGGCGACGGGGCCGTCTATGTGGCCCTGGCCGGGCTGTTCGCGGGCTTCGCCGTGCTCCAGCAGGCCGAGCACGCCTTCGGCCTGGCCCTGCTGTGCGCCCTGCTGGTGCTGATCGCGGCCGTGCGGGCGCGCCGGCTGGGGCGCCGGCCCCGGGGGGCCGGGGGGGTGATGTTCAGGGCCGGGGTGGTGGTTGTGCTGGCCCTGGGGACCACCGCTTTCTGGCTGGTGCCCTTCCTGGTCATGAAGGACGCCTTCGTGCTCACCCCCCCGTCGGACGTGCGGGCCAGCCTCGACCTGCTGAGCGGGGCGCTGGGGAGGCGACCGGGGGCCTTTCTGACCAGGGCCGGGCCCGAGGCCGTGACCTACGACTTCGGGCGGCTGGTCGAGGACTTCCTGGCCATGAAGGGCAACGTGGCCGCCAGCTTCTACCTGGGCTGGGCCGCGGTGGTGGGCACCTTGGTCACCGTGGTGCTCATCGCCCGGCGCAACGACGACGACGACGGCACCCTGTGCGCCGTGCTCATCGCCTCGGTGCTGGGCATCTGGCTGTCCCTGGGCACCGTCCCGCTGGCCGGGTCCAACCTCACCACCGTGTCCGGGGCCGGGGCCCTGGTCGTGGTGGGCACCCTGTCGGGCCTGCTCATCGGGGCCTTCCTGCGCCGCCTGCAGCTCGGCCGGCGGGCCGTGGCCTGGGCCGTGGCCTGTGCCCTGGCCCTGTTCGCGGCCCCCTACGTCAGCCCCATCGTGGCCGCCCAGCGCTTCGTGCCGTTCCTGGAGTACATCCGCTTCCCCCGCTTCTGGCCCCTGGCCGCCATGGGCGTGGCCCTGGGGGCGGCTTACCCCCTGGTCGTGCTCCAGCGCTGGGCCGAGAGCCGCCAGCGCCGCCTGGCCCCCCTGTTCGGGGCGGCCACCGCCCTGGCCATGTGCGGGATCTTGTTCGCCGACCTGGCCCCCTACCGGGGTTATTACGCCATGCAGATGCCCCGCAACGCCCAGGCCTACGACGACGCCGTGGCCCCCCTGCGGGAGAACATGGTCGGCGCCCGGGTCGCCCTCCCCACCTACGGCGACCCTCTGACCGTCGACAACCTGATCATCCGGGGGGTGGACGTGACCACCGGCTGGCCCCACCCCCTGGCCGAGAAGTACGTGTACCAACTCACGGCCAAGGCGTTCAACGCCCCCGCCGGCTACCGCGACGCCGCCCTGGGGTTGGCCGCCACCGGGTACCTGGGGGGCGAGGTGCTGTCCCTGCCGGGCGAGGAACCTCGGCGCATCGAGTCGGTGCGCTTCGACCCCAACCCTTCGGTGCTGCCGCTCGTCAGGGCCTACCGCCAGGTGGTCCTGCTCGACGACGAGTCGGTCGCTCCCGAACTGGCCACCGCCCTGGGCCAGCGCCGCATCGGGGTGGTGAGCGGCGTGCGGGAGGAGGCCCTCGCCGGCCTCGACGTGGCCCACGTGCCCTCGGGCGACGCCTGCGAGGAGGCCACCATCCCCGGGTCGATGAACGCTGCCGTCGCCCGCGAGGTGGCCATGGCGTGCGCTCTCAAGCGGTGGGTGGGCGAGACCACGGGCCGGCCCGCCATCAGCATCGCCGACGGGGTGGGAGCCATATTCGACGCCCCCCTGGAAGGGCTCTCGGGCATCGCCGTATGGCTCAACCAGGGCCCCGACCGCACCATCTTCTCGCTCTACGAGGTCGGCCCCGACGGCCGCTCGCTGGGCAACGAGGTGCGGCGGGGCCTGTTCAGCGGCTACGACCACAACGACATGGCCGCCTTCCGGTTCGAGCCGGTCCCGTCGGGCCAGCGCTACGCCTTCGTGTTGACCTGCCCGGAGTGCGGCGAGGACGAAGCCGCCGAGGTGTTCCGCTCCGACGCGGGCCCCGAACGCACGACCCTGGTGGGCGACGAACTGCGGGGCGGGATCGCCCTCAGCTACTCCCCGATCTACGACCGGGTGCCGATGGCGCCACCCACCCCCACCCGCCTGTCCCCCGAACGGGCCGGACCGGGTGAGTGGCGCATCGGGGTCGACGGCCCCGAGGCCGCCTTGGTCGTGGTGGCCGAGGCCAACTTCCCCGGCTGGAAAGCGAAGGTCGACGGGCGGCCGGCCACCCTCGTCCGGGCCGACGCCGCTTTCCTGGGCGTGGTCGTCCCGCCCGGGGCCCACACCGTCAGCCTCAGCTACCACAAGCCGACGGCCGCCCTCACCGTGGGCCGGGCCCTCACGGGCGTCACCCTGTTGGCCTGCGCCCTCATGGTCGCCTACGGCCGCCCCTGGCGCCGCCGGGCCCGGCCCGCGCCGCCCGCGGACGGCAGCAGGTCACCGGGCGGACCGCCAGGGAGCCAGCGGGCGGCGGGCCAGCGGGCGGCGGGCGCAGCCGGTGGGCGGGCGGCG
>JBFMCT010000088.1 GCA_040754375.1 Actinomycetota bacterium | reverse complement strand
GGGTGCTGGCCTTGACGGTCTTCTTGGCCCGGGGGGCCCGTGTGGCCGTGTCCGGGGACGGTTGACCCCCCCCGCTCGAGGTCGTCCCCTCGGCCGGGGTGTTAGGGGCGGTTCCCGCCGTGCCGGGCGTAGCCGGGCGGCGAGGGGCGACCTTCTTGACCCGCTTTACCGCCTTGGCCGGCGCCGGAGGGGCCGGTGCCTGTTCGGTAACCGCGGGCGCGCCCTCGCTCGTCGACCTCGCGGCCGCGGTCTTTGACCGAGCTGACGTGGGGGCACCCGCCTTGGGCGGCGGTGATCCCGCGACGGCCGGCCCAGACGGGCCGTCCCCTGTCGTGGTGCCCGTCTGGTCCCCCTTGGCCGCCGGTCGCCGCCTGCGGGCCGGGCCGGCTGAGGCGCCCTCGCTGGCCGTCTCCGCACCGGCCTTCTCGCCCTTGGTTACAGGCCGGCGCTTACGGGCCGGGCCGTCCGACGCGTCCTCGCCGGCTGTCGCCGTAACGGCCTTTTCCCCCTTGGCCGCGGCTGCCCGTTTGGGAGGCCGCCGACCGCCCGCCCGCGACGCCGCCGGCTTCGCCTGGGCCTTGGCCCGGGCCTCGGCAGCCGCAGCCGCCTCGGCGGCTGCCCGGGCCGCCTCGCGGGCGCCTTCGAGTTCAGCCTCTACCTCGGCCACCCGGGCGGTTGCCTCCTCGACCGTTTCGCGGGCCGACTGCTCGGCCGCCCACGCTCTGGCCTCGGCGTACGTGGCCCGCTCCTCGGCCAACCGGGCGCGGTCCTCGGCCAAGCGGGCCCGCTCTTCGGCCACCATGGCCCGCTCCTCGGCCAGCTCGGCTCGGCGGTCGCCATGGGGCGTGGCCCGGGGCCTCGTCCGCGCCGTGGTCTCGGCCTCGGGTGCACCCCCGATGTCCTGGTCGTCGTCCTCTACCGGTTCGGCGGCCGGGACCGCCTGGGGACCGGTTGGACCGCTGGGGTGAGCGGCGCGCCGGCGCCGTCCCAACGGGCCACCCAGGGGCCCAGGCCCGGCGGACGGGCCCGGCCCCTTGCCCGACTGGCGCTCCATGAACTTGCGGAGGGCCTCCTCGCGCATGCTCTCGGCTGCGACCGGGTCGGAGCGGATCATCGTGTCTTCGAGGCCCCGGCCGAAGCGCTCGGCGTGGTCGCGCAGCGCCATCTCGGTGATACCGATGTCGTCGTCGGGATCGTCGTCGTCGTCTCCGGGGCCGTAGCCCGAAGCGATGCCGGCCGGGGGCTGGTGCCCGAGGGGCAGGGCATCGGGCGGGGGCGGCATCTTTCGCCCGCCCGGGCCGACCCCTCCGCCGAAGCTGAGCGTCGACCCGACGGTCCCGCTGATGGCCGCCGCCCCCGGGAAGCCGGTGAACCCGCTGCGGTCCTCGACGGGGGCCGCGCCCCGCCGCCGCCGCCGGTTGTTCTGCTTGCGGGCCGAGACCTGCATGGCCATCTCCTCGAGGGGCGACGGGGGGCCCATGCCCGGCGACCGGACACCCATCCCCCCGAACTCGCCGTACGGGCTGGCCGGCGGCTGGCGGGCCGTCAGCCGTTCCAGCTCCCGAGCGGCCTCGCGCTCGATGTCGTCGTTGTTCGACGGCCCCTTACCGCGGCCGAAAATATCGATGGGCACCCCCGAATCCTAGGTCCGCGAGCGTCGTTGTGCCTCCCGGACCAGTAGCCGGTCTCGGTAGAACTGGGCCCGCTCAGCGGCAACAGATCTACCGAGAGTGCACGGAACCTCCTGCGGCGGTGGCTCTCCGGCCCGCCTACGATCAGCAAAGGGCCGCTAGCTCATCCGGTAGAGCAGGGGACTTTTAATCCCAAGGTGCGGGGTTCGAGACCCCGGCGGCCCACCGCAAAAAATCCTGGTCAGAGCGTGGTTACCTGAGAACAGTTCTCAACTAACCTGACATAACAAGGCGATGTGCAAACATTTGCTAACGGATCCGTTAGCATCGGGGCGTGCGCGGACACGTCCGGAAGCGTGGGACGAGCTGGTCGATCGTGTTTGACGCGGGCCGCGATCCCGACACCGGCCGGCGCCGCCAGCGGTGGCAGGGAGGCTTCCGTACGAAGCGCGAGGCCGAGGCGGAACTCAACCGGCAGCTGCACCAGGTCGAGCAGGGCGCGGATGCCTTCCCGAGCAACATCACGCTCGCCGACTTCGCAGTCCGGTGGCTTGAGCATCAGGAGTCCCGGCTGCGGCCGCTGACGCACGACCGGTACAAGCGGCTGATGGAGCGCGAGATCCTCCCGCTGCTCGGATCGGTGCGGCTGTCGAAGCTGCGCCCGGCCCACGTGCAGCAGCTCCTCGACCGGATGACGAAGAAGGGCGCCGCCCCGCGAACCGTGTTGCAGGCGCGCGCCGTCCTCGGCTCGGCGGTCAGCACCGCGGTTGCGTGGGGCCTGATCACCGTGAACCCGGTTCGGTCGGTGCGGCCGCCGCGCGTCGAACGCGCGCGCCTCGACATCCCGACCGGTGAGCAGCTCCGCCAGCTAATGACCGCCGCGCGCGGCACGATTTGGGAGGCGCCGATCGTGCTCGCCGCGACGACCGGCATGCGGCGCTCGGAGGTACTTGGGCTGCGGTGGGCCGACGTGGATCTCAGGAGGGGCCGCGTGCGTGTGACGCGCACGCTGCAACGTTCGCCCGATCGCACGTTGCAGTTCTTCGACCCCAAGACGACGCGCGCGCGACGCGAGATCGTCCTGCCGAACTTCGTGCCGCCGATCCTGCTCGAACACGGCAAGGCGCAGGCCGAGCGCAAGCTGCTGGCGGGCGCCGAGTGGCAGGACTTCGACCTCGTGTGCGAGCGCGGCGACGGCCGGCCCATGGACCCCGACTCCTTTGGCCACGCGTTCAAGCGCCTGGCGGCCGAGGCCGGCATCTCACCGAAGACCCGCCTGCACGACATCCGCCACGGCGTCGCCACGGTGCTGCTCGAACAGCAGGTCCACCCGGCGATCGCGTCGGCCGTCCTCGGCCATGCGTCCGAGAGCTTTACCATGGCCACCTACCAGCACGTGACGCCGCGCATGACCGAGGCCGCAGCGCGCTCTCTGGAGGCGGTGCTCACGCCCGTCGAGGGGCCGGCGGGGCATACTGCACCGTGATGGAATCGCAGCGGGCCGGCGTCGACGAGCACAAGGCCTTGCTCTACGTGCTGCGCCATCCACGGGGCGTCTACCCCATCGAACGCGCTGCACAGCTCTCGGGCGTTCCCCGGAGCACGCTCTACGACTGGCGTCAGGACAGTGCCACTGCATTGACCCAAGACCGGCGGCTGCCGATACGATTGAGGTGACGTCTGATGTAAGTGTTCACGTAGCTGGCGGCGTGGGTGGCATCCACGGATCGCCCTTGAAGAGCCGGGTGAGGGCGTCGATGGCGGGGACGTCGTGCTTGCGGGTGGTGGACAGGTAGCTGCGTAGGTGGGCGA
>JBFMCT010000087.1 GCA_040754375.1 Actinomycetota bacterium | reverse complement strand
GGGCCGGCGGCGGTGGCCCGGGCGGGGCCCGCGGCGGTGGCCCGGGTGGGGCCGGCGGCGGGGCGGAGGGGCTGGGCGGCGCGGTCGGGCGGGGCCGGGGTCAGTCGAACATCGGCCCGCGCCGCAGGACTGGCGGCCGCCCGCCCGGAGGTGGTCGGCCGGAGGGGCACGTCACGAGCGCGCAGTGTCGGAGAGGGCGCTGTCACCCGACCCGCCGAGGGGAAGGAGGCGGTGGCACCCCGCGCCGTGGGTGGCGCCGCTGCCACCGGGTCGCGACCTGTGGTCGGACCGCGGCCGGTGCTGGGGTTAGAGCCGTGGAGGACCGGGCCGCGGCCAGGCGCGAGAGCCCGCCCGGGCCGCGCCGGCGGAGGGGTCCTCGCTGCCGGGTTGCGGCGCCCGGCGGAGTTGGGGTGGTCCGTCCACCCCGGGGCCCGACCGGGTGACATCGCTCCGCGGGCTGGGGGCGCGGCCAGGGTGGGTGGCCCGGACCGAGTGGTGGGCCCGGCGGCACCGGAGGCGGTGCCGGAGACCGGGCCCTCGGGCCGCACCGGGCCAGGCCCGGGCACGGTCAGCCGGCGGGCCGGGGCCGGGGTCGTCGCTGCCGGGTTGCCGCGGGTGGCGGGTCGGGGGGGCCCCGGGGGGGCGGGCCCCGCCCGGCCGCGGGGGGCGGGGCGGGCCGCGCCTGGGGGCGCGGCCCGTTCCGGTCGTCTGATCTCTTCCGGCGGGAGTCGTGAGGGGGCCGGGGACGAGCCCGCCGGGCTGATCCGGAGCCCCACGGGCTGGGGCGGGACTGTGGTCTTCCGCTCGGGTCTGACGTTGCTATCCGGCGGGGGGAGCCGGGGGGGGACCGGCCCCCACCCGCCGGGAGCTCTGGGTGCCCGCGCCGTCCCGGGGGACGCGAGAGCGGGGCCGGGCGGGCGGTCCCGGCCGGTGAAGGTGAACAGGCCGTACCGGTCGCCGTCGGAGACGAAGTCGTCCGCACCGCCCCAGCGGGACGGGCCAGAGGCGCTCACTGCCGGGGCCCGGGCCGGGGGGCGTGGCCGGTCCCGGCCGCCTCATCGGGCACGGTCATGGGCGCGCGGAGCCGTTCGACGGGCTGGCCGCCGCGGTCGAGCCCGCCTGGGCGCCCGACCGGGCGGCCGCGTCGGACGGCGAGGGGATGGTGGTGGAAGGGGGATCGGCGAGCGTGGCCGGGGCCAGGGAGACGACCGTCTCGGGGGCCACCATGCCCCGAGCCCGCGCCGCGTCGATGATGTGGGCCGGGGCCTCCAGGGCGGCGACCTCGAGGCGCAGGTCGGCCAGGCGTTCGCGCTCCTCCGCGGCCCGGTCCTGGAGCTCTTGCACCTCGGCCTGGCCCTGGGCCAGCAGTACGTGAGCCCCGATGACAGCGAACAGGCCGAAACAGGCGACCACGAAGATCAGCCCCGTGAACAGGTTGGACAGCCTCCGGGCGCGCTGCTCCCCGGGGTCGGGCACCACCTGCAGGTGGCGGCGCCGGTCGCCACGGCGCGGCTCCAGTTCGGGCAGGGGCGCGGTCCGGGCTCTCCACGGTGCCGTCATGGGCACACCTCCTGGCCGTTCACGCCGCTGTCTCGGGACCGGGCGTAGCGGAGTTCGGTTCGAGCTTCTCGGCGGCCCGTAGCCGGGCGCTCTCGGACCGGGGGTTGCGGGCCACCTCGGCCGGGCCGGGCTTCCGAGCCCCCCGGTTGAGCAGGCGCACGCGGGGCTGGGCGCCGCATACACATGGCAGTCGGGGCGGGCATGTACAACCACCGGTGGAGGCGTCGCGCAGGACGTCCTTGACGATCCGGTCCTCGCCCGAGTGGTAGGCGAGGACCACGACCCGCCCTCGGGGGACGAGGGCCTCGATGGCCTGTTCGAGAGCCGGGCGCAGCACAGCGAGCTCGTCGTTGACCTCGATGCGCAGCGCCTGGAACGTGCGCCGGGCAGGGTGCCCTCCCCGGCGGCGAGCGGGCGCGGGGATGGCATCGCGCACGACCTCGGCCAATTGGGCCGTCCCCCCGATGGGACGGGAGGCCACGATGGCCCGGGCCACCCGGCGGGCATAGCGTTCGTCGCCGAAGCGGGCGATCACGTCCGCCAGCCGTCCCTCGTCGTAGGTGTTCACCACGTGGGCCGCGGTGGCAGTCGAGCGCTGGTCCATCCGCATGTCGAGGGGGCCGTCGGCGCGGTAGCTGAAGCCCCTCTCGGGCCGGTCGAGCTGAGGGCTGCTCACGCCCAGGTCGAATAACACGGCGACGATCCCTCCTCTCTGCGGGGTTGGCGCCATCTCGTCTATGACTTCTGTGATCCGGTCGAACCGGGCCTGCCGCAATACGGCCCGTTCCCCGAACCCGGCCAGCGCCTCGGCTGCCATAGCCAGGGCGTCGGCATCCTGGTCGATCCCTACCAGCCGTACGTGCCCTAGATCGGATAGAAGGGCGCGTGCGTGCCCGCCCATTCCGACCGTGGCGTCGACCACGGTCCCGGCTGGGACAGGACGGATGAGGTCGACTATTTCTTCGACCATCACCGGCTGGTGATCGGCCATTTCGCTCATCCGCGGTCCCCCGGCCGACATGGGAACCAGGGTGGTTCCCGGGAAGGGGGCGAAGGGGGTTCTTCCAAAGTGCCGGCCGGAGGACGGCGCACGAGCGAAATGGTCCAGGTACCTGTGCGTTCAGTGGTCGATCGTGGGAGACTCCCTTTCGTTCATGGCTTGTACGACTTCATCCGACGCCGTTGCCGGCCAGCGCCCGCTCGCCTTCGAGCTTCTTCTCCTGCCAGACGACCGCATCCCAGATCTCGATGTGGTCCCAGGCCCCGTTCACGACCACGTCGCGTTCGAGGCCCGCGAACTTGCGCAGGTGGGGCGGCAGCGCCACCCGGCCTTGGCGGTCGGGGCTGGCGTCCTGGGCCCCGGCGAAGAAGAACCGGGCGACGTTGCGGTCCTCCGGCCCTCCCTTCGACCGTTCCTTCATCTCCAGGGCGCGCCGCTCGAAGTCGGCCGGGGGCCACAACCCGAGGCAGCCGTCGGTCTCGCTCGTGACGAACGCGCCCTCCTGCAACTGGTCGCGGAACTTCACGGGCAGGATCAGCCGGCCCTTGGCATCGAGTGCGTGGTTGTGTTCCCCGAGGAACAAGTTGCGCCACCTGACAAGCGTTGTGGTCTTCCATGACCCCCGCTGAGCCTCATCGAGCCCGCTCGGACTCCCTGCAGCTCCACTTGGCGCCACTCTAAGCCCCTTCGAACCACCGGTCAACCCCGGGATGGGCGCGCGCCACCAATTTCAGGTCGGAGTTCGGGTGACGGGCAGGGCGGCGCGCCGGCTGGGCGGGTCAGGCCCGTCGTCGGCTCCACGCCCCCGGCCCCCCCAGTACGGCGCGGCCCAAGGGCAGCTCCCCAGCAGCCGCCGCGTTCGCCGTGCCCCAACCCCACGGCGCTGGCTGAGCATCCGCCACCGGGTGTCCCGCCGTGAAGGGGAACCTGTCCCGGCCCAGTCGGGCCATCTGACCCGCCCGTCAGCCCCTCTCAGTGCCTGAGCGCAGCAAGCAAGCTCTCCGGTTGTTCCTTGCACAGCCGGGGCCGGGGTCAGCGAGGAGCGGCGCCCCCGAGGCCGGCCTCTCGGGCGCGGATGACCGCCTCGGCCCGGTCGGCCGCGCCCAGCTTGGCCAGGATGGCCGACACGTGGTTGCGGACGGTCTTGGGGCTCAGGCCCAGTCGTTGGGCGATGCGGGGGCTGTTGTGGCCCGAAGCCATCAGGGCCAGGACCTCGCGCTCGCGGCTCGTCAGTTCCGGGAACGGAGAGGGCGGCCCGTCGGCCGAGGCCCGGGCGAACACCCGCCCGGCCACTCCCGGGCTGAGGATGACGTCACCCGAGCCCACGGCCATCACGGCCCGGACGAAGTCCCGGGGATGGGCGTCTTTGAGCAGGTAACCCCGGGCGCCGGCCTGGAGGGCGGCGAACAGCGAGGCGTCGTCGTCGGACATGGTCAGCACCAGCACGCCCACCTCGGGGCGGCGGGCCAGGATCTGGCGGGTGGCCTCTATGCCGTCGACGCCCGGCATCTTCAAGTCCATCACCACCACATCGGCCCCGCTCTCCAGCACTCGGTCGACGGCCGCCTGGCCGTCACCGGCCTCGCCCACCACCTCGATCCCCGCCGTCGAAGACAGCACGGCCACCACGCCCTCTCGCAACAGGCTGTGGTCGTCGGCGACCACGACCCTGACCAGTCGTTCCACCGTCACCCGCCGCCACCGGCCGGCGCCGATGGGGCCGGGGCGGTGGCCGGGGTCGGGGCCGGGGCCGGGGCGGTGGCCGGGGCGGTGGCCGGGGACGGGGCCGGGGCCGGGGACGGGGCCGGGGCCGGGGCCGG
>JBFMCT010000086.1 GCA_040754375.1 Actinomycetota bacterium | reverse complement strand
CCCCCACACCGGCGGGGTATTGGGGGGCGTTTCGCCCACGATTCCCGCGCAGGTTTGCATGGAGGGGGCGGGTTTGCGGGGGGCCCCGTCCGTATACCGCCGGCCTACGATGTCCGACCTATGAAGTACGTGGTGTGTGTGCCCGACGGGGCGGCCGACGAGCCCGTGGCCGCCCTCGGTGGCCGTACGCCCCTGGAGGCGGCGGCCATGCCCAACCTGGCGGCTCTGGCTGCCGGAGGCGAGGTCGGCCGGGCGGCCACCATCCCGGCCGGGTTCCCGCCCGGCAGTGACGTGGGCAACCTGTCCATCTTGGGCTACGACCCGGCCCGCTACCACACCGGGCGGGCCCCCATCGAAGCGGCCGCCATGGGGCTGCGGCTGGCCCCCGACCAGGTGGCCTACCGCTGCAACCTGGTGACGGTCGGGGCCGACGGCACCATGGTCGACTTCGCGGGCGGCCACCCGACGTCGGAGGCGGCCGCCGAGGTGATCGCCGCCCTCGACGCCGAGTTGGGCGGCGAGGGTGTGTCGTTCCACGCGGGCGTGCAGTACCGCCACATCCTCGTCGTCCCCCGCGACCTGGCCGACGCCGAGTGCACGCCGCCTCACGACCTCATCGGCCAGCAGGCCAAGTGGCCGACGGGCCCGGCCGCGCCCCGCCTCACAGAGCTGATGGAGGCGTCGCGCGCCATCGTGGGCCGCTCGGCCACCGACGCCAACCAGGTCTGGCTGTGGGGCCAGGGGCCCCAGCCCGAGCTGCCCTCGTTCCGGTCGGTCCACGGGCTGGAGGCCAAGCTGGTCTCGGCCGTCGACCTCGTGCGGGGCCTGGGGGTGCTGGCGGGCATCGAAGTCGTCCCCGTGGAGGGGGCCACCGGGTGGTACGACACCAACTACGAGGGCAAGCGCGACGCCGCCCTGGCCGCCCTGGCCGGCGGCACCGACCTGTTCCTCGTCCACGTCGAGGCCAGCGACGAGGCGGGCCACGCCGGCGACCTGGCGGCCAAGGTCGAAGCCTTGGAGAACTGGGACCGCCGCATAATCGGGCCCCTCGTGGAGGGACTGGACGCCATGGGCCCGTGGCGCCTCCTGCTGCTCCCTGACCACCCGACCTACCTCCGCACCCGTACCCACACGTCCGACCCCGTCCCTTACCTGCTCGTCGGTTCGGACCGTTCGGGCCCGGGAGGCACCTACTCCGAGGCCGCCACCGAGCGTCACTCCCCGGTGGCGGGCCACACCCTCATGTCGCGGCTGGTGACGGTCCCGCCTGCGTAGGGCCCCGGCGCGCAGTACACTGCTGTAGTTCCCTCGGGGTACCGGGGGCCGCGCCTGCGCCGTCCCTCGGTGCTCCGGTGCCGTACTTCCGCTTGCGAGGAGATCTACGTCGCGTTGCGGGCCCTCGTCCTCATCGACGGGCAGCACGTCCTAGCCGTCGTGCAAGCCACCATCGAACAACTGCCGGCCCGGTTCCCGGGCACGACCGCGGTGGCTGCCGCGCTCGTGGGGCCGGGCGAGAAGATGGACGGCCGGGCGGCTGCCGCCCTGAGCATCCCCGTCGTGACCGGCGTGGTGGCCGGTGACGGGACCGGCGACGGCGACGGGACAGGCGACATGAACGGGGGCCGGGCGGCGGCCGTCGCCACCGTGCTGTCGGCGATCGACACCTTTCGCCCCGATGTGGTCGTGGACCTCTCCGACGAACCTGTCCTCGACGCTCGGGCCCGCATGGGCCTGGCCGCCCACGTGCTGTTCCGGGGGCTGCCTTACGTCGGGGCCGACTTCCGGTTCGACCCGCCGCCCCGGCCGGTGGTGGCCACCAAACCGTCGGTGGCCGTCATCGGCGCGGGCAAGCGCACCGGCAAGACAGCCGTAGCCGCCCACATGGCCCGTCTCCTGGCCGCCGCCGGCCAGCCGCCGGTGATAGTGGCCATGGGCCGGGGCGGGCCCCCCGAGCCCGAGCTCGTCGACCCGGCCACCTTTGACCTCTCGGTCGAAGGACTGCTCGCCCTGGCCGGCCAGGGCCGCCACGCGGCCAGCGACCACCTCGAAGACGCCCTGATGGCGGGCGTAGCCACCGTGGGCACCCGCCGGTGCGGCGGTGGGCTGGCGGGGGCGCCCATGGGCTCGACGTACGCCGCCGGTGTGGAACTGGCCAACCTGCGCCCCGAACCCATGCTGGTGCTGGAAGGCAGCGGCACGGCCGTGCCCCCCGTCCACGCCGACGCCACCGTCTGTGTGGTGCCGGCCGATGCCGACCTCGAGCTGGTGACCGGCTATCTCGGTGCTTACCGCGTGTTGCTCAGCGACCTGATCGTGGTTACGATGTCAGAGCCAACGTTCGCCAGTTCGGGCGCGGGCGTCCTTGAAGAGGGCGTTCGGAGCGTGGCTCCTGGGGTACGGGTGGTCCACACGGTGTTCCGTCCATTTCCCCTCGAACCGATCTCCGGCCGTCGGGCTTTCTTCGTGACAACCGCAAGAGCTTCCGCCATCGACCTCATGGTGGAGCACCTCGAACGCGAGCACGGCGGAAAGGTCGTCGGCACCTCCCCGCACTTGGCCGACCGTCGCAGTCTGGCGGCCGACCTCGATGCGATGGCCGATGCCGACGTCCTGCTGGTCGAGCTCAAGGCGGCTGCGGTCGACCTCGCCGTGCCGGTCGCGCGTGAGCGGGGTATGGAGGTCGTGTTCTGCGACAACCGGCTGGTCCCGACCGGAGGTGACGGGACGTTTGACGAGGTGGCCTTGGCCACCGCCGAACTGGCTAGAGAGCGGTTCACCCTAAGAACGGAGAAGAGCCTCACCGCTTGAGCGGGAGGGGGTCGCCCAGAGCGACCGCCAGCCGCTGGAGCGGAGAGGGCGATGTCGAATGGCTGTAACCCAGCGACACGTGGTCATCACCGACCAGGACTACGAGCTGCCCTATTCCAAGGGCCTCATGGCATCGGAGATCATGGCGACCGGTCTGGCCCCGGCGCGGGCCTTCCACGTGGCCGAGGTCATCGAGCAACGGCTGCATGATGACGGGCGTTTCGCGATATCGCGCGACGACCTTCATGATCTGGCCCTGGCTGTTGTCCGCGAGGAAGTGGGCGACAAGTACGCCGAGCCGTTCTCGAAATGGCTGCGGGTGCTGCGGGTCGACCGCCCGCTGGTGATCCTGCTCGGTGGGGCCACCGGGGTGGGCAAGTCGACGATCTCCACCATGTTGGCCAGCCGCCTGGGCGTGACCCGGGTCGTCCCCACCGACGCCATCCGCGAAGTCATGCGGTCGATGCTGACGGCCGACCTCTTCCCCACCCTGCACACTTCGCTCTTCGAGGTCGGCGAGCTGGTGCGCACCCCCCTCCCCCGCAGCGCGGACCCCGCCATCATCGGGTTCCGGGAGCAGACGGCGGCCGTGACCGTGGGTATCGAGGCCCTCGTCCAGCGGGCCATCGTGGAAGGGACCGACCTGATTGTCGAGGGTGCCCACGTGGCGCCCGGGTTCATCAAGCTCGACCGGTTCGCCGGGAAGGCCTTGGCCGTACAGCTTGTTGTCACTGTCGACGAGGAGGAGACTCACCGGAGCCACTTCCTGCGCCGGGCGGCGGAGACCGGCAACCGTCCCCCCGAGCGTTACCTGGAGAACTTCGAGAGCATTCGCAAGCTGCAGCGCTACATCCGGTCTCTCGCCCTTCAGCACGGCGTCCCCATCGTCCCCTCGTACAACCTCGACGCCACCCTCTCCCAGGTCATCGACCTCGTGGTGGGCCAGGCCATCGACGCCGTGGAGGTTGCAGGCGGGGCCGGCGGCGGCGGAGAGCCGGCCCCCGGCCAGTCCCATCAGGTACACAACAACCGGCAAGCCCGGCCCCTCCCCACCTCCATGGTGGGCGGGGCGGCCTTCGGGCCAGGAGGAAAGTCATGAGCATGGCGCCCCAGGCGCTGGAACGCTCCGTGCTGGAACGCAAGGAGCGAGACGAGCTGGCGGCCATCGCCCAGGCGATGGGTGCGAAGCCATCATCCCGCGCGTCGAAGGCCACCTTGATCGACACGATCCTGCGCGAGGCGGGGATCGAGACGGCTCCCGAACGGCCCAAGCGGGCCCGCACCTCGAAAGCAGCCGGCAACGGGAGCGCCCAGGAGGCGTCCGACGCGGCCCAGCTCGAGCTCACCGGCGACGGCGAGGCCAAGGCCGGCAACGGTCGTGAGCAAGCCGCCGCCCCGGCCACCGATGGCCCGGCGGGCACCACCGACGCCGCCCCGCTGGTCGCGGGCGAGGACGGTGGGGCCGGGCGGGCCGTGAGGGAAGCCCCGGCCACCCCGGCCACCCCGGCCACCCCGGCCACCTCGGCCACCCCGGGTACCCCGGCCACCCCGTCTGGCGACGGGGCGCCCGAGGCGGCGGCGGCCA
>JBFMCT010000085.1 GCA_040754375.1 Actinomycetota bacterium | reverse complement strand
CGGCGGGGGCGGCGGGGGCGGCGGGGGCGGCTAGTGGCCCGGTGTGGGACCTCAGGGCCAGGGCCGCCGCCCCGAGGGCGACAGCGAGCAGGAGGCCTTCGGCCTGGGGGTGCCCACCGGCCGCGTAGACGACGGCCAGGACCAGCACGGCGACCGTGGCCACCACGAGCGCGGCCGCCGGCCGGCGGCGGGCCCGACGGGCGTCGGCGGGACGCCCCGGGGCCACGATCAGCCCCGGACCGTTCCGGCTCGCCGGGCCAGGACCACTAGGCCCACGGCCGCCACTGCGGCCAACACCGCCGCGGGGACAGCGGGGGCCCGGCCGAGGCCTACGGCCCCGCCCATGGCCGGGGCCTGCAGATAGGCGACATGGCGGACGACGGCCGCCAGCTCGGAGTCGGACAGCTCGTCGGGCCCAAGGGCGGGCATCGTCCCCGGCCCGATCCTCACGGCCTGGGCCACCTGCAGAGGCGTGGCCTCGTACAGAGCGGGGGCGTAGCGGTCGGGACCGTGCGCCCCGCCCGCACCGGCCGGCCCGTGGCACGACGCGCACCGGGCGGCGTACAGGCGGGCACCGGTCCCCGTCGGGGCCTGGGCCGAAGCCGGGGAGGCCGGGACCGACGGCCCCGGTCCCAGGGAGGCCACGTAGGCCACGAGCTGGCGCACCTGGACTTCGCTGTAGGCCGGCGGCTTGCGACTGGGCTGGGCCCTGGGATCGTCGAGGGGCATGCGCCCGGTGGAAAGGTAGAAGTCCGCCGACGCCGCCCCCACACCGACGAGCGAGGGCCCGTCCTCGGTGCCCGCGGCCGTGAGCCCGTGGCAGCTCGAACAGGCCACCTCGAACAGGTCCCGACCACCCCTCACCTCGCTGGCGGGGACCCCGGGCGGCCCCTGGGCGTGGGCCGCGGCCGTAATCCCCAGGGCCAGGCCGAGCAGGAGGCCAGCTCCCGCCGGCCGGGCCCGGTGCCGCCTCACGGCCACAGGAACAGCAGGGCGTAGAGGCCGGCCCACGCCCCGGCCACGAACCGCCAGTGGTAGTTGACGAGCAGCGGCGCCAGGGCGCCGGCCGGGCGCAGGGCCCGCCCCCCCAGCAGGGCCGCACCCAGCACGGCGTGGGCGCCCACCACCCCGGTCAGCGCCCGGAAGGCCAGCGGGTAGCCCGTCGACGCCGGCCCCAGCTCGGCCGTGGCCCACGTCCACGCCCCCCCAGCGACGAATACCCCGGCGAGCACCGCCGAGATCCTCCACCGCCGCCGGGCGGCCCCGGAGTCCCCCGCCCGTTCGGCCCGGCCCGCCACCTCCGCCCCCATCCACGAAAGGGCGAGTACCACCGTCAGCACCCCGGCCGCAGCCCCGGCCAGGTCGGCCCCCTCGGGCGGCCACGGGCCTCGGGCCTCGCCGCGCAAGCCGAGGTAAGCCGCGGCCAGCCCCGTCAGCATCATGAGCTCGGCCACCAGCCCCAAGGCGGTGCCGGTAGCCGTGGCCGAGCGGTCAGCCGGGGCGGGGACGGTGGGGGCGACCGGCTCGGCCGTCATCGAACCCGGAACTCACGCTCCCCCGTCGGCTCCTCGTCGTCGACCTGCACGTGGATCACCACCGCGTGGGGCGGGCCCTTGCGGGACCACTTGACCAGCTCGTCCACGAGGGGCTCCGGTCCTTCGAGGACGGCCTCGAGCCCATCACGGGTGTTCCTGGCCCAACCCCCGATCCCCTTCTCGACCGCCAACCGGCGCAGGGACTCCCGGTAGAAGACCCCCTGTACCCGCCCGCTCACGGTCAGCCGCCGACGGACGACGGCCCCGTCGCCGCTGGTGCTGCCGTCGCCGTTGGCCTTGCTGGCGTCGCTCATCGCCGGTCCCAGTCGGGGTCGAGCTGGTGGAGGAACATCTGGCACCGTTCGGCCTCGTCGGGCTCGCCGATGGACGCGGCCGCCTCGCGCAACCCGTCGAGGGCCCGTAGGAAGCCTCGGTTGGTCTCGTGGCGCCAGCGGACGTACCCGCTGCCTCTCCAGCCCGACTGGCGTAGCTGGTCGAGGCCCCGGTGGTAACCGACCCGGAAGCAGGCGTAGGCCTCGACCTCGTCGCGCGCCAGCTGGCCCAGCCGTGCCCAGGCGTCGAGGTAGCGGGGCCAGCGCTCGACCACCGAGGAGACAGCTTGGCGGCGGTGCTCGGGCGGCTGGGCCATGGCCTGGGCGAGGGCGGCCACCGCTTCGTCGGGGCCGGGCGGCAGCACGGTCTCGGGCAAGCCGGTGGAAAAGGTCACGTCTGCCATACCCGAACGCTACTGCGGAGCGGGCCCGCCCCGTGGAGCGACCTACCGCCCGCCCGGGCCGGGCCAGTCGAAGGCGGCCACGGCCGACCACTGCTCCTCGCCGGCGAGGTGCCATACCCAGAACGACGCCCCCAGGGCACCGTGGCGCACGGCCACGTCCAGGAACCGGTTGGTCTCGTGGGCCGTGGGCGGCCCGCCCCGGCCGCCGTCGGGCGTCCCGTCGTAGGCCTGGCCGATGGGGTGGACGGGCCTGAGGGTGCCGAGGCGCTCGATGGCCTGGGCCGTGACCGTGCCCGGTTCGAGGCAGTACCAGTAGACCATCGGGGCGAAAGCATCGACATAGGGGGCGATGGCCGCGTAAGGGAAGCGGTCCGGCCACAGCCGGTCGCTCGGGCGGTAGACGGTGGCCACCACCAGCCGGTCGCCGGCCGCCTGGCGCACCAGGCTCGTGTACACGGTGGCCCGGGCCTCGGAGATGGCCACCCCTTCGGTCTGCAGTTCGATGTCGGGGCTGAAACCGTCGAGGACATGGCCGTCAGGGCTGCGCCAGGACAGGGCCTCGGCGCTCCAGCGGGCGTCGTCGACGGGGTCGAAGAGGAAGGGGAAGCCCCAGCCGATGACCGCGATCCCCCGGCGGTGCGCCCGAGGGACGAGCTGGTCGAGCACGTCACGGGCGTAGAAGCCGTCCTTGGAGTCCCCCACTCGGACCCAGAGCTGGCGCAGGCCGGCGGCCGCGGCCCGCTCCACGATGGCGTCGGCGTTGCCCCCCTCGGACTGGAAGTACTTCCACAGCCACATGCCCTTGCCCTCGAGCGGGCCAAGCTGGGGCGTCCATTGCCCGGGGGGGACGGGCGCGGGCAGATCGGCCTCGGGTACGAGGACCGGGGGGACGTAGACAGGGCCGGGATCGACCGGTCCTGCCGACGGCGGCCGGGGGGGCGGAGGGCAGCCGGGCAGGGGCAGGCCGGGAGCGTCGACCGGGGACCGGGGGGTCGCTGAGGCCTGGGCCCCACCTGGTGGGGGGGCGGCGCCCTGACGGAAGGCGGCGACCGTCAGACCGCCGGGGGGGACCGGGGGGTCGCCGCGGGCGGCACCCGTGCCGGGGCCACCCGCCAGCGAGCCGCCTGGGCCCGAGGCGGGCACCCCGCACGCCGCCGACAGGGTGGCCGCGGCCGCCAGCGCGGCAACGATCGTCCGGGCCCGCACGCTCCCAGTGTCACACGCTCCGGTCACCACGGGGACGCGCCCTGGGCGCGACAGAGCCCGCCATGGCCCAGGGGCCGGCGGGCTCTGTTCGTTCAGACGGTCTTGTCGGTGCTCAGCCTTCGATCGGGCGCCGCCGGCCCCGGCCCACGAGCTGCAGGGCGGAACCGAGGGCGAGCGACAGGCCGGCCATGGCCGCCAGCGGGGCCGTCCACGTGCCCGTCAGGGCCAGGCGGGCGGGCGTGGCCGTCGCCGGGCGCACGGTCGTGGCGGTCACGTGGGGCGGCGGGACGTGCCTGGGGCAGTCCGCTCCCGAAGCCGTCGAGCCGTCCTCGGCCCGCGAGCAGCCCGACGCCGTCGAGCCGTCGTGGGCGTGCGACTCACCTGAGGCGGTCGACCAGTTCTCGGCGTGGGATACACCCGAGGCCGTCGAGCCGTCCTCGGCGTGGGCCGTGCCCGAGGCCACCGATGTGTTGTCAGCCATTGCCCCGCCGCTCGTCTGGGCGCTGGCCGGGCCGGCCAGCAGGGCGAGCATGGCGACCATGCTCCCCACTGCCACCAGAAAAGCTCCCGCTCGTCCTCTGTCCCTAGTCATCGCCCTTCCTTCTTCTGTTGGTCGAGTAAACGGTAGTGGGTTGCTGTTCACACAGTCAACGCCTGTGGCTGTTGTGGCCAATGTGGCTCAGACGTCCTCCCCCACCGGCTCGGCTGCGAACCGGCGCCGGCCGAGGCCGAGCAGTACGGCCCCCAGGGCGGTGGCCGCAGCCGCGGCCTGGGCCATGGTGTCCACACCGCCGGTGCGGGCCAGGGCACCGCCGCCGCCGGGGCCCCCGGGGCCGCCCGGGCCACCGGGCCCGCCCGGGTGGGTGGGGGGCTTGGGGGCGGGGGCGCACTCGCCCGAGGTGGTGGAGGTGTCGGTGGCGTCCGAGCAGCCCGAGGCCACCGAGCCGTTGCGGGCCGTGGACCGCCCCGAGGCGGTGGAGCCCTCCGACGCCCGGGCCTGGCCCGAGGCCGTGGAGCCCTCGGTGGCCCGGGCCGT
>JBFMCT010000084.1 GCA_040754375.1 Actinomycetota bacterium | reverse complement strand
GCCCCGCCCCGCCCCGCCCGCCACCCCGGCCCGCCAGCGCGTTGCGCCCGCGCACTTATGGCCCCGGGCCCAGGAGGCCGGCCTGGCGGTCGCGCTCGGTCTTGGCCCGGTGGTGGGGCCAACATCGGGCCCTGAGGTTGTCGAACGAGGTGGGCCCGCCGTTGGCCACGGGGTCGACGTGGTCCCACTCGAGGCCGTAGCGGCGCCCGCAACCGGCCTCGGTGCACTCGACGCCGTCGAAGGTCGGCGGCGGGCCCAGCTCCAGGGCGGTCCGCAGTTCGGCAGGGATGTGGCGCCCAAAGTGGGCCACGGTGGAGATCTCCACGCCGTCGTGGAGCACGGCCTTGACGAACGCGTCCTCGGCCAAGGTGGCCAGCACGCCCACGGGCACGGGGCCGCCCCCAACGATGTGGGCGCTCTCGCCCGGGTGGGCGTGCCCCCGCCTCCACGCCCACAGGTCACAGACCAGCACCAGGTCGGTCGAGGACCGCCCCGTCACCCCGGCCCCCGAAAGCATCGCCACCAGGGCGTCGGCCGCGTGGGCTGCCCGGGGCTCAGGCTCAGTGGCCTCCCGGCGGACACGGTCGCACTCACGGTCGAGGTGGGCCATCAGCCCCACCCCCACGTTGGGGGGCAGGGCCCCGGCCAGGCGGACCAGGCCCTCGCCGTCGCGCCAATGGCGGAAGTAGCGCCCCGCCCGCTGGCGACGGTGGAGCTCGCCGGGGTCGGCCGCGTCGAGCCGCCGGCGCCTGGCCTCGTCGTGCAGCTTGGCGAGCGACGACTCCCGGGCCAGGGCCAACATCTCGCCTTCGCTGCCCGCACAGGCGGCCTCGGCCCCCAGCACCACCGCCGCCTGCTCCAGGGATAGCTCGCCGTTGGCCAAGGCGTCGCCGACGGCCGTCCCCGGGCCGGCCCCGGCGGCCTCGACCACGCCCAGGGCTGCCTTGGCCGCGCCCCGGGTGGAGCCACTCAGCCGCGCTGCCCACTCAACCCCGTCGGCGAACCCCCGGCCCTCGTGGGCGCGGCCCTGCACGGCCCGGGCGGTGGCCCTGGCCCGGGCGGCGGCGCAAGCCTTCTCCGTCACGGCTAGTTGCTCGGCCACGACCGCGGCCTGCTCGCAGGCCACCAAGGCCGGGTCGAAGGCCGCCAGGACGGCCCGCAGCGCAGCGGCCTCCTCCAGCAACGTCGCCGTCATGGCACCTCCAGTCCTGGGCGCGTCGGGTCCAGCAGGAGGAAGGCCTAGCCGCCGGCCTTCGAGGCGTCACTGATAAGTGTACACGAACATACGTTCGGTTGTCAAGACGAATGCGCGGCCGCAGATGAAGCCGGGCAGACTGGGCTGTGACCCCGGAGCAGATCCTGGCCGAGTGGGAACGGCGCCATCTTCGGCTCCCTCCTGACCAGCGAACGCGCTTTCTGACCAAAGGTGGGCACGTGGAGCGGCTGGCGCGGCTGCCCGACGGGGCCGTGAAGCTCGCCATCGCCAACCACCGACGGCTCGAGGAGATCGAGCGGATGGCCAGAGGCGGGGCCGACCGAACGCCACCGTCGACGGCGCGGCGGGTTGCCAACGACCCACACCCCAGCGAATACGGCCGACTGACCATGCGCCAGCCCGCCCGCCCCGAGCAGGCGGTCAGCCTCGCCTATTGCGGGGTGTGCGAGGCCCGGATCACGCCCGAGGGGCGGTGCGGGTGCTCGTGACCGTGTCCTTTGGAGCGCCCCGCGCCGTCGTGGCCACCACGTGTACGAGCCGCTGGGGCTCGCCTGGAGCCACATGCTGGGCGACGGGCGTGTACGTCAGGGCAGGCCACCCTCGACCTACGACGGCTCGGACACGACGGCCGCCGCCCCCGCGACTCTTGTGGCCCGGGCGAGGGCTTTGGGGCTCGACCTGGTTGCGGAGCCGCCGCACCCCGCTGACCAGCTACTTTGCCGTGGAGGTGAGCGGACTCGAACCGCCGACTTCCACGTTGCGAACGTCATCGGGAGTCCCGCTGCAGCCGGCGGGAGTCGCGTTCTCCCAGGTCAGCGGGGGTATGGGCCTCGTCGCGCTCCGCTCCTCCCGCTCCAGCCGGCGGGAGTTGATGGGCAAAGTGATGGGCAACGAGCCTGTATCGGGGCGCCACCGTCCTGGGTCGAGGTCGTGCCCAGGCCGCGGGTCATGTGGGGCCGGGTGGTAGGGCAGCCGGAGGCGTTCTGGCGTCGGTGGCTCCTGACGGTGCGCGCTCGCCCATTGCCGTCGACCGCGAGGACCTGCGCCCAGCCTGTCGGGCCCCGGCAGCGCCGGCGGCCAGGGGCGCCCAGCCCCGCGCCGCCCGCCGTAGTGAAGGGCCTGGGGATCGGCTTGGGCATTCGCTGCGCAGAGCAGGCTCTGGCGCACGGCGTCGCGCACCGCCGAGCGAGTGGCTACCCCCAGAGCGGCCGTCGGCCTTTGGGAGTGGGACGGAAGCGGTCGCCTTCACGACGAGCTCACCAAGCTCGGGCGCTACCCGCTGCTCGTCATCGACGAGGTCGGCTACATCCCCTTCGAGGCCGAGGCAGCCAACCTGTTCTTCCAGCTGATGTCCTCCCGCTACGAACGGGCCAGCGTCATCGTCACCTCCAACAAGCCGTTCGGGCCGCTGGGGCGAGGTCTTCGGCGACGCGGTGGTGGCCCCGGTTCTCTTGTACTCGCGCGCGAACGGGCAGGTCATGGAACGTCCGCTGTGTGACGGACGTAGTCCACAGAGAGCTGTGGAGGGAGTGACCAACGCGAGGCCCCAGCCGTGAACTCACGCCCTGTCGTATCCGTTGCCCACGCGGGAAACTCCCGGCTGGCGTATGACGAGTCGGACTTCCCGTGCCACGTCACTTGGCCGCACCCGCGTGCAATTGATCGGCAGCGCCATGCTGGTGGGATGGCGAGAAGCTCCGGCGGACGGGACCGGATGGATGAGCGGTTAGGGCAGTCGCTGCGCCGATACCCGTGGATCTGGCTGGCGGGGACCCTTCTCCTGATGCTCGCGGTCTGGTCGACGCTCGCGACCGTCGCCGGCGAGAACGGACGCCGCGCGTGGCTGGATTGGCTGATCCCCGCGTTTGCGGCCTATGGCGTGTTGGCCGTGACCGTCCTCGTTCCGCGCGTCGTCGTTCCCCGCTCGCGAGGCAGGACGTCGGAAGATAGGAGCTCCCTTATGCGCTGGGCGTTCGCGATAGCGCCGTTCCTCGGTGGCGTTGGCGGGCTCATGCTCGGCAGTCACCAATGGGCGATGACGGTCGCCTTCCTCACGAGTGCCGTCCTGCTCGTCTACACGGCGGTCACCATCCGCGACGGCGAAGCGAGGCGGGCGTAGGCTCCGCCCCGCATTGTTCTTCTTCAGCCGCGGCGAGGCTTGCGGGCACCGGTCCCGCTCTCGCCTGCGTTGCGGTTGAGCTCGTTCATGAGCTCCCGGTTCATTGCCCGAGCGGCATCGAGCGTCTCGGTGAGCTCCCGCACCTCGACTTCGAGTAGAGAGATGCGCCGGCGTTGCCGGTGGTTGTCGGCCTCGAGGCCCTGCTCTGTGCTGCCTACGCGGATCACGACCTCGACGCCGCCAGGGCGGCTTATGCCCTCGTCATCGACGACGCCGAGGGCTGCGGGGCCTGGGCTGCGGCCGAGCACCTGCGGGCCGCCGAGGGCGAGGTGCTCACCTTCTTGACCCACCCCGCGGCCGGGCGGCTGCTCTTCGGCGACAAGGGGCGGCCCGAGCTCGGCGCCGGGGTGCTGGAGAGGGTCATGCGGGAGATGAACCGCCGCACCGACGTCGGCGTGCGCTGGTCCGTGGCCGGCGTCAGGGCCATCCTCATGGTGAAGCTCCAGCGCAAGTACGCTCACGGTCCGTGGTCACCGAAGCCGGTGGCCGACCAAACCCCCGCAGTGCGGTTCAGTCTCGTGGCTTGAGGCCCGATGTCAACACTCGCCCCGCTACCGAATTTTCGACACCTTCGTTGCGCCACGCTCATAGGATTAGAGGATGCACGTGTTCGAACTCATCAGCCCCGGGACATGGCTCGATGAGCCTAACCTTCCGGATGGTGAGCGGTTCAAGGTCGAAAGCCTGCTTGAGGTGCTGAAGAGCCATTTCGAGGAGGCCGCCCTCGCCCTCGGTAGGTTCGAACTCGAGCGGACCCAGCCGTGGCAGCGACCTGACTTCGGCAAGGAGTCGGAGTTTGAGAAACGACGGGCCATCGAAGCCGCCCTAGAGTCCCGGCTCGCGGATGCAAACTCGCCTGAAGAAGCGTGGGCGATGCGCGAGGAGATTCGTTTCCAGGCAGACGTCCACGTTAAGCGTGAGCGTTGGGAGTCAGGACAGGTCCCGCAGAGCTATCTCCGGCGCGGCGCGTTCCTCTATGCCAAGGTATTCTTGTACGCGCTTGACACCATCGGCAAGACACTGCGGGTCCTTGCGGGGACCACAGGTACACCGGCGACGCTGGAGGCGATCCGGCAATACTTCTACGACGCCCTGCCCTCTTTGACAGCCGTCCGAGATACTGCACATCACATGGAGGATCGAGCGCGCGGAGTGAGCCGACGCGGCGATCCCTTGATTCTCCAGCCTGTGGCTAACCGTATGGTCAACGGAGGATGCCCCGCTGGCCGTAGAACTTGGTGACGGCCTCCACTGGTGATACTACGCCGCAGGTGTGACAGGAACGGTGGAATCGACGCTCTTTGAGGTGGCGGCCTTGATGGCCGCGGCGAGCTGTG
>JBFMCT010000083.1 GCA_040754375.1 Actinomycetota bacterium | reverse complement strand
TCTCCTGCGGGTTGGCCGCCGGCTCCCCTGCGCCGCCTCGGTCCGGGGCGCCGGCCTCGCCCTGGCGGCGGTCGGCGGCGGCTCCCCGACCGTCGGTCGCGCTGGGAGCGGCGCCGCCCGCCGACATCCGAGCCTCGAGCTGGGCCAGATCGTCCTTGGTAGCCAGTCCCAGGGCCCCGACCTGCTCGGTGATCTCGCGGCGCACGAAGGCCCGCAGCTCCTCGCTGCCCTTGCGGCTGCGCTCGACCAGCTCGTCGATGGCCTTCTGGGCCTTGCCCTTGCGGACCTCGCCCGCCTTGACGAGATCCTTGACGACGGCCTCGGCCCGCTCCCGCGTCATACCCAGAAAGGCGGTCCCGGCCTCGAACGAACGGCGGAACAGATCGTCACTGGCCATCCCCGGAGGCTACCAGGGGCCCGGCCCGGGGAGGCCCGTGGGGTTACGCTGGCCGGGCCTTGATCCCGCTGAAGGACTACAACCCGACCCGTCGTTTCGCGTGGGTCACGGCCGTACTGATCGCGCTCAACATCGGCGTGTTCATGTTCGTGCAACGTCCGCTCGACCCCACTACGGGCGAGGACATCAAGTTCACGTTCCGCTACGCCGCCATCCCCTGTGAAGTGGTCGAGGGCCGGCCTCTGCTCACCGACGAGATCGTAGGCACCCTGAGGGGGAACGCGGAGGCGTGCACCCGCGACGTGTCGGCCGCGCCCCGGGGGGCTCAGGAGTTTCCGGGCAAGAACGTATGGCTGGCGGTGATGTCGTCGATGTTCCTCCACGGCGGCTGGCTGCACCTGGGCGGCAACATGCTCTACCTGTGGATCTTCGGCAACAACATCGAGGACCGCATGGGCGCGGGCCCCTACCTGATCTTCTACCTGGTCGCCGGCCTGGCGGCGGCCGCCGCCCATATTGCCGTCCAGCCCGACAGCTCGGTGCCGGTCGTGGGGGCTTCGGGCGCGGTGGCCGGGGTCATGGGCGCCTACCTCGTGCTCTTCCCCAACGTCCAGATACGCACGCTGCTGCTCGTCGTGCTGATCTTCATACGCGACCTGCCCGCCAAGTGGCTCTTGGGCTTCTGGTTCGTCCTGCAGTTCTTCACCAGCCCCAATGCCGGGGTGGCTTGGGTAGCCCACGTGGGCGGCTTCGTTTTCGGGGCGGTGGTCGCCTACTTCCTCCGGGAGCGGCTGCGCCCCAGCCGGGCCGTCTTGCCGAGCTACTGAGGGCCCCGGGTCGCCACGGCCCGGGGCCGACCCTGGGAGCGGGCCAGGTGCTAGGCATGGGCGTGCCCCGATTCGAGCCCTTTTCCGCCGTCCGCTACGACCACTCCCGGGTGGAGCCCGCCGACGTGCTGGCACCGCCCTACGACGTGATCGGCGCCGACGAGCTCCAGCGCCTCGAGAGCCGCAGCCCCTACAACGTCGTCCACATCGACCTGGCACGCGACGACCCGGCCCGCAACCGGTACGACGCGGCCCGCTGCCGCATGCAGGAGTGGATCGAGGCCGGGGTCCTGCTCCGCGACGACGAGCCCGCGTTCTACCTCTACCGGATGGGGTGGCACGACGAAGATGGCCGGCCTCTCCAGACGACGGGCGTGCTGGGTGCCCTCGCCCTCGACCCCGAGCGCTCCGGGCAGGTCCTGCCCCACGAGCGCACGATGGCCAAACCCATGGACGACCGGTTGCGCCTCATGCGGGCCTGCCGGGCCAACTTATCCCCCATCTGGGGCCTCTCGCTGGGCACGGGGCTCGATGCTGTGGCCCCGCCGCCGGAGGGGCCCTTGCTGCGGGTGACCGACGATGGCGGCGTGCACCACCGGCTCTGGCGCCTCTCGGGCCGGGGCACTATCGAAACCGTGCAGGCCTCGGTGGGCGCCGGGCCGGTGGTGATCGCCGATGGTCACCACCGCTACGAGACGGCCCTCGCCTACCAGGCCGAGCGGCGAGCGGCCGGGGCGGGCGCCGGGCCCCACGACCTCACGCTGGCCTTCGTGAGCGACTTGGCCAGCATGGAAGCGGGCGTGCGGCCCATACACCGGCTGATCGGCGGGTTGCCCGAGCACTTCCCGGTGCGCGAGGCCATGGCCGCGTCGTTCCTCCTGCTGCCGGTTCCCGGCGGCCCCGAGGCCCTGCCCGGGCTGATGGTCGCCCGTGGGGGCCTCGGCCTCGTCGTCGGCCGCGAGGCCTATGTCCTGCAGCCGCGCGTGACGGCCGGCGAGACCGTCGACAGCGAGCTGCTCGAGCTGGCCCTCACACCTTTCCCGGCCCACACGACGCGCTACCACCATGACGTAGCCGAGGTGCTGGCCCTCCTGGACAAAGGTGAGGCACAGGCCGCTGTGCTGCTGCGCCCGACCTCGGTAGGCCAGATCGAGGCCGCCGCCCGCGAGGGGCGGCGGTTGCCCCAGAAGTCGACCTTCTTCCACCCCAAACCCCGCACGGGTGTCGCCTTCAGGCTCCTGGACGAGCCGCCCCTATAGCGAGCCCGAGCTGCACGCGGGCCGCCTCCAGGGCCGCTCGGGCCCGCTTGACCTGCCGGGCGGGGACGAGCTGCGCGGCCACCACCTCGGTGCGGCTGGCCGTCTGCCCCGCGGCCCGGAAGAAGCGGCGCCGGGCCCGCCCGACGACCACCACCTCGGTGCCCGTCCCATGGTCGGTGGCCGCCGTGGGAGGCCGCTCCCACACGACGGGGACGGTCTCGGCCCGCCGGCCCTCGCGGGCCACGGTCACCTCGAACTCCGCGACCGTGTCGCCCGAGGGCAACTGGCGCAGGCTGGCGGGCCGGGCCAGCCGGCCCACGAGGACGACGACATTGGTTGCCGGAACGCTGGACATGCTGGACATGGCGGGTGCTCCCACTCGATGGGCTACATCAGGATGGGGGAAGCCACCGCCGAAGCTACATGAGGGGTATGACAGTTCTCTTGGGGCCACCGTGTGCGGGCCTAGCTCCCGCCCGTGTGTGGGCCGGCCGGGCTGTCCGGGCCTCGGTCAGGCCAGGGCGGCCAGTCGTTCGGCGGCGTCAGCCAGGTCGGGGTCGGCGCTGACGATGCGGGCGAACACCTCGCGGGCACGGGGCGTGTCCCCGGCGCGTTCGTATAGATCGGCGAGGGCGTACCACAGGCGCAGGTGATGGTCGCCCGGCTTGCGGGGGGCGGCCGGGCCCCGCTCGAGCAGGGCGATGGCGTCCTTCACGTCGCCCCGGTCGGCCAGGCTGCCGGCCATCACGATCCGGCCCTCGACGACCAGGGCCGCACCCGGGGAGGCCTGGCGCAACTCGTCCCACAGCTCCTCGACCTTGTTGTGGCGGCCCAGCGCCCGGTAGCAGTCGGCCAGTACCGGGTGTTGTTCCACCGAGGCGGTGAGCCGGACGAAAGCCTCGAGATGGCCGATCGCCTGCTTCCACCGGCCGAGGCGGTAAAGCGATACACCGGCCAGCTCACGGATGGCGGCCGCCTCCGGGGCTTCCTCGGCCAGGGGGCGGACGATGCGGTAGGCGTCCTGGGGCCGGCCCCGGTCGAAGGCCTGGGCGGCGTCCACCAGGCGTTGCTCGAGGCGGGCGGCCCGCCGTTCGCCCACGGCCTGGGCGATCTCCCCGGCCACGGGAGCGGGGGCCCGGCGTACCCGCCGGGACGGTTGAGGCCTGGCCGGGGCCGGACGTGCCTCGGCTGCGGCCGGGGCCGTCTCGCGTGTCCACTCCTCGGGCGACCACGGCTCGGGCCGGCCCCGTTCCGGAGATCGGTCGGGACCACCCGGCGACGTGACCTGGCGAGCACCGCGGCGGGCCACACCGCCCCACCCCCGGCCCGGCTCGCGAGCCTCGTCCCTGCCCGTGCCGGGGCCTGTGCCCCTCGATCGGTCCTGGGGTCGGCCATCTCGGCCCCGTGAGCTCCGGCCTTCGGACGGGGGCCGCTCCCACCCGCCGCTCGCCCGGGAGGCGCCCGGCCCGCCCCGGGCACCGGACGCCGAGCGCCCCTGGCCGCCGGAGGTGGGGCCCGGCCGGCCCCTGTCCCCGCCCGGGCGGGAGAAAGGCCCCCGGCCCCGGCCCTCCTCCCCGGCTGGAAAGGCGGACGGCCGTCGACCGCGAGGGCCCTCCCGCCCGCCCCGCTGGGAGTACGAGCCATCCCCGGGGGGCCTGGCCGGGCGCGGCCCGCCACCGGCCCGTCCCCTGCGGCCGTCGCCCGGCCGCTCTCGCGGGTTGCCGCCATCCCCCGGAGGTGGGGAGGGCCGGCGGGCCTCGGGGCGGCTATCCCCGCCCCCTGCTCGGGCGAAGCCGGCGCCCTCCGGCCTACGCGAGCCGCCGCCCCCGGCCCAGCGCGACGGGGACCGGCCGCTCGGTCGGTCGTCTCGGCCAGAGGCACGATCGGGCCCGCCGCCGCCGGGACGGCCCCGGGGGTCACTCGTGCCACCCGAGGAGGGGAACGGCCGGCGGGCGGCCGGCCCGTCCTGGCTGCTCCCGGCCCGGGAGAACCCGCGGCCGGGGGCGCGACGGGCGCCGTCGCGCTCGTCGCCCGACCGTGTGGACGGCCGACGGTCGCTCAGCCCGCCCGGCCGACCACCTGACCTCCCCTGGCCCGGCCGGCCGCTCGAGCGCCCGTCGTCACGGCCGCCGGGCCCGTAGGCCGGCCGGTCCCCGGCCCCCTGGCGCGCCCACGGCTGACGGTCGCGGTCTCCCCCTCCGCTCGGGGGCGACGAGCCGTACCGAGGGGCCGAGGGGCCACCCCGGCTGCCGCCCTGCCGGCCGTCCCCCCGCCCGCCCGCGCTCCCCGGGGCTCTCGATCGGTCGCCCTGGGCCCCCCCGCCTGGTCGCGGCGCTCGGCCGCTCCACCCGCCGC
>JBFMCT010000082.1 GCA_040754375.1 Actinomycetota bacterium | reverse complement strand
GCCCGACCCACGCACCCCGCCCGCCCCGGTGGACCGCCCGTCGTCCGCCGCCCGCGTCGCCCCGCCGCCCCCGCCGGGCCGACCGGCCCTCACGCCCCCCGACACCCCCGCCGCCCCGGCGGTCCGACTGGCGCCCGACGCCCGTACCCCGCTCGCAGTACGCGTGCTGTCCCCCGGCCCGGTGGTGGGGGACAGGCGGTTGAGGGCGACGAGGGCGACGGCCGTGCCCGCGGCCAGGGCGGCGGCCGCGGGCACGAGGTCGGCCACCGCGCCGGGGGCCACGACCAACGACCCGGCGGCCGCCAGCAGGCAGAAGCGCACGACCACGGGTGACGGCCACAGGACGCTGAAGGCGACCGAGACCCACAGCACGATCCGGGCCATCTGGGGGTACTGGTCGGGCGAGGGCTGGGCCAGGTAGGCGGTCAGGGCCAGGAAGCCCACGGTCCACATCAGGGTGCGGGTGTCGCGCCCCGGTCCTATGGGCCGGCGGTCGGGCCGGGCGGCCACCAGGGCCGTCCCCGGGAGCAGGGCGAGGGCGACCCAGAGGGTGGGCAGGCCCAGGGACGAGGCGGCGGCCACCATGGCCACTGCCGCGGCCAGAGCGGCTGTCAGTGCCATTCGTCGCCCTGGTCGGTGACGACGACCACACCCCGGCGCCGGGGTTCGGCCGGGCGGGCGGGACCGCCTGTGCCCGCGGCCGCCAGGCGGCGCAGAACCTCGACGGCGCTGGTGACCTCGCCGGCCACCGGGCCTCGGCCGGGCTCGTAGGTCGACAGTTCCACCTGGTAGCCCCGGGCCAGGCCCTCGCCCGCGTACCAGGCGGCCCGCCCGGCGGCCGCCTCGGCCCCGGCGCCGCCCCGGCCCAGGTCGAGGACCACCAAGAGGCGGGGGGCGCCGGTGTCCTCCACCTCCTTGACGACCAGGTCGCCCGACAGGTCCCGGGCCGTGGCCCGCCAGTGGACCCGGGCCATGGGGTCTCCGGGCTGGTAAGGCCGTACGCCCCGCACCTGGTCGCCGCTGGGCGCAGGCCGGGCCGGCCCCTCGCCCCAGGACCGGGCCAGTTCGGGGAGAGCCTCGGGGGCGGGGACAGGCCGGGGCCCGACGTGGACGGGCCTGGGCAGGGCTACCGTGCGGCGCCGGGCGCACCAGACGAAGCCGGCCAGGCCCCGGCCCACGAGCTCGACCTCGACCGATCGCACCACCCCCCGGCTGGCCGCCCGTCCCGCCATCGTGAGCTCACCGGGAACGTCCGCCCCCCGGGACTGGGGGCCGAATGGCGCCACCGACACGTCCACCCATTGGTGGGCCCCGGCCAGGGCCACGGTGAGGGGCACCGGTTCGCCCACGACCACGTCGGCCCGCCCGGCCGTGACCGTGGCCGTCACCCGGCCGGTGGACACCTGGGCCCAGACGGCGTCCAGTGTGGCGGCCGCCACCGAGGCGAAGCAGACGAAGAGGGCGACCCGCGAGCCCTGCTGCTGCCACACCGTCCAGCCCAGCAGGGACACGACAAGGGCGACGGCCAGCCCCATCTTGGGACGCAGCTCCTTGGGGGCCCGAAGGGCAGGCTCGGGGAACGAAAGGGGCGGCGGCTGGGGCCGGGGGCGGGCCGGGACCTCGGCCGTCACGGCGCGGGGGTGGGGACCGACGCCAGCAGTTCCTCGACGACCGGCCGGGCGGCGTGGCTGCCTCGGCGGGTGACGGCCCCCACCCGGTGGGCGAGCACGGGTACGGCCACCGCCTTGACGTCGTCAGGAGTGGCGTAGTCACGGCCCTGGTAGGCGGCGTAGGCCTTGGTCACCTGCAGGAAGATGCGGGCCGCCCGGGGGCTGGCCCCGTGGTCGAGGCTGGGGTGGGACCGGGTGGCGGCCACGATGTCGAGCACGTAGTCGGCCACCGCCGGGTCGACGTGCACGGCCCCGGCGGCGGCCGCCGCGGCCACCAGTTCGGCGGTGGTCGTGACCGGGCGCAGCCGGGCCAGTGCGTCGGGGCCGCCGCCGCCGGCCAGCATGGCCCGTTCCGCCTCCCGGTCGGGCAGGCCCAGGGTGACCACCAGGGCGAACCGGTCGCTCTGGCCCTCGACGAGGGGGAAGGTGCCCACGTCGCCGTAGGGGTTCTGGGTGGCGATCACGAAGAACGGCTCGGGCAAGGCGTGGGCCGCCCCGTCCACTGTCACCTGGCCCTCGCCCATGGCCTCCAGCAGGGCGGACTGCGCCCGGGGGGTGGCCCGGTTGACCTCGTCGACGAGCACGACGTTGTGGAACACGGGCCCGGGGTGGAACTGCCAGGCCCCCCGCTCACGCTCGTAGACGCTCACACCGGTGATGTCGGTGGGCATGAGGTCGGCCGTGCCCTGGACCCGCCCGGTGGTGCCGCCGATGGACCGGGCCAGGCTCTTGGCCAGCAGGGTCTTGCCCACACCGGGGACGTCCTCCAGCAGGACGTGGCCCCCAGCCAGCAGCCCGGCCACCACCAGAGAGATCTCGGGCCGCTTCCCCAGTACGACCGAGGCCACGTTGTCGACCAGCGCCCGGGCCACGGACGTGGCCAGGGACGCGGGGTGCGGTCCGTCGGGGAGGGGGTCGGGAGTCATGGGGGAGCCTTGCGTTCCGCCGGGCGGGGGGCCGACCGCAACCGATAGTGTGCCCCACGATGGGCCAGTTGATCAGAGTCACCGAGCGCCGGGGTTCGAAGCCGGCCACCGCCGTGTTCGACCTCAACCGCAGCCTCACCGGCATGGGCCACGAGCGCTACCACTCGGTCGACGACGCGGTGGGTAACCGCCCGTGCGACGTGCTGGCCCGGCGGCTGTTCGAGGAGGAGGGTGTGCGCTCGGTCCACATCTACTCCAACGTGGTCACCGTCGACATGGCCCCAGGGTCGTCGACCGACGGCCTGGCCCAGGTGATCGTCGACCTTTTCACCTACTACCGGCCCGGCGTCGAGGTGGCCGAACCGGTCCTGGAGGAGGCCCCCGCCTCCTAGGCCCGTGGTACCCGAACATACGTTCGGGTACAGTCGGGACGTGAGGTCGCAGGGACGGTCCGGGCCCGGGGTGCGGGCCGGGCTGGAGGGGTTGGCCGAGCTGGCCAAACCGGTGGTCATGGCCGGCGAGCGAGTGCTGCCGGTGCTGGAGCCGCTATTGCCGCTGCTGGCCGACGGGGGCCTGCGCCGGGGTTCGGTCGTCGAGGTCACGGGCTCCACGTCGCTGGCCCTGGCCCTGGTGGCGGGTGCTTCGGCCGCCGGTTCGTGGTGCGCGGCGGTCGGGTTCCCCTCACTGGGGGTGGTGGCCGCCGCCGAGCTGGGGGTGGTGCTCGAACGCTTCCCGCTGGTGGCCTCGCCCCCCGACGCCGAGGGTTGGGCGTGGGCCGTGGCCGCGCTGGTCGACGCCGCCGACGTCGTGCTGGCCCGCCTACCGCCGGGCCTGGGGCGAGCCCCCGAGGCCGCAGCCCGCCGGTTGGCGGTCAGGGCCCGGCAGCGTTCGGCTGTCCTGGTCGTCGACCGGTGGCCGTGGGGGGCCGACCTGCGCCTGGCGGCGGGCCCGGCCCGGTGGGAGGGGGTGGGCCGGGGCCACGGTCACCTGCGCGCTCGCCGGGTCGAGGTGGTTTCTACCGGCCGGGGAGCGGCGTCCCACCCTCGCCGGGCGTCGCTGTGGCTGCCCGGTCCCGGTGGGGGAGTGGCGTCTGCTCCTGCCGACATCCCCGGTTGCCTGCCGGCCCCAGGCCTCCCCGTCCGCCAGGTGGGGGTGCGATGACGGCCGCCGCAGCCCGCCCGCCCGGTGGGCGCGCGATGACGGCCGCCGCAGCCCGCCCGCCCGGTGGGGGCGTGGTGAGGCCGCCGCAGCCCGCCCGCCCGGTGGGGGCGTGGTGAGGCCGCCGCAGCCCGCCCGCCCGGTGGGGGCGCGATGACGGCCGCCGCAGCCCGCCCGCCCGGTGGGCGGAGATGATGGGCGGCAGCCTGCCCGCCCGCCCGGTGGGCGCGCGATGACGGCCGCCGTCCCTGAGCGCCGGGTGGTGGTGTGGTGCCCCGACTGGCCGGTGGTGGCTGCCGGCGGGGCGGCCGGGCCGCCGCTGGCGGTGGTGGAGGCCAACGTCGTGGTGGCGTGCTCGGAGCCGGCCCGAGCCGAAGGGGTGCAGCGCGGGTTGCGGCGCCGCCAGGCCGAAGCCCGGTGCCCGGGCCTGGTCGTGGTCGCGCCCGACCAGGGCGGCGAGGCCCGGGCCTTCGAGCCCGTGGTGGCCGCCGTCTCGGAGATGGTCCCCCGGGTCGAAGTGGTCCGTCCCGGGGTGTGCGCTTTCGCGGCCCGGGGCCCGTCCCGCTACTTCGGGGGCGACCGGGCCCTGGCCGACCTGGTCACCTCCCGGGTGGACGGGGTGGTCGCGGCCGCCGGCCTGGCCGAGCCCCCTTACTGCCGGGTGGGGGTGGCCGACGGCCACTTCGCGGCCGAACGGGCCGCCCGCGGCGCGGTGGTGGTCCCCCCCGGGCGGGCCCCGGCCTTCCTGGCCCCCTTCCCCGTATCCACGCTGGGGGACCCGGCGCTGGCCGACTTGCTGGGCCGTCTCGGCGTCCGGTCCCTAGGCGACCTGGCCGCCCTGCCCGCCCGGGCGGTTCTGGCCCGCTTCGGGCGGCCGGGGGCGGCCGCCCACCGGTTGGCCCGGGGCCTCGACGAGCGTCCGCTGGTCGCCCGTCACCCTCCTCCCGACCTAGCCGTTACCGCCGAGCTCGACCCACCGGCCGAGCGGGTGGAGACGGCCGCCTTCGTGGCCCGGGCGCTGGCCGCCCGCCTCCACGAGTCGCTCTCGTCCCAGGGCCTGGAGCTGGTGCTGGTCAGGGTGGAGGCCGAGACCGAGCACGGCGAGTCTCGGGCCCGCACGTGGCGGGTCGAGGGGGCGTCCCCCGCGGCCCTGGCCGAACGTGCCCGCTGGCAGCTCGACGGCTGGCTGGGCAGCTCGGCCGCCCCCAGCGGGCCGCTCACCGTCCTGCGGTTCGTGCCCGAAGAGGTCCGTCCCGGTGGGGGCCGCCAGGGGGGGTTCTGGGGAGGGGACCGGGCGGCCGCCGACCGGGTCGCCCGGGTCATCGAGCGGGTCCAGGGCCGCCTCGGCCCCGAGTCGGTGACCATCGCTTCGCTGACCGGTGGACGTGGCCCCGCCGACCACTTCCAGGCCGTCCCCTGGACCGGCCCACCGCCATCCCCGCCCCCGCCCGCCGCCGTCTCCCCGCCCGTCCCCTGGACCGGCTCACCCCCGCCCCAGCCGCCCGCCGCCGCCGCCCCGCCCGCCGCCGCCCCGCCCGCCGCCGCCC
>JBFMCT010000081.1 GCA_040754375.1 Actinomycetota bacterium | reverse complement strand
CACAGCTCGCCGCGGCCATCAAGGCCGCCACCTCAAAGAGCGTCGATTCCACCGTTCCTGTCACACCTGCGGCGTAGTATCACCAGTGGAGGCCGTCACCAAGTTCTACGGCCAGCGGGGCATCCTCTGGATCGCGGTGCCCTCCGGCTTCGCGAACACGAGCGAGTCGTCCTTCGGTCGGAGATTGAGCGCCCGGCGCTGCTCGAGCTGGTCGCTCTTCCACTGCGTCAGGACGGCGACGGTGCGCGGCTCCAGGTCGACCGTTCGGCGCGACATCGGTGTCTTCACGTCGGCGATTACGGCCTCGTAAGCCACGTTGAGCACGGCCTGGCGAACGGAGAGCCGCTTGTGCTGCAGGTCGATGTCCTCCCAGCGGATCCCCAGGATCTCCCCGCGGCGCATCCCGGTGCTCGCCGCCAGGAAGAACGCCGGGAAGAGCTCGTGGTCTCGGATGCCATCGAGGAACTCGCGGAGCTGGTCGGCGGTCCAGACCTTCATCTGAGGCTTCGGTGCCGACGAGAGCTTGGGTGGGTCGGCGAGGTCGGCGACATTGCGCTGCACGCTCCCCTTACGTTGTGCGTCGGCCAGCGCCTTGCGAAGAATGCCGTGGATGTAGCGAACGGTCTTGACCGAGAGCCCTCCGCCGCCGCCGTTCAGCTTCCCCTCGACGAGGAGTCGGGCGTAGAACTCATCGAGATCCTCGGGGGAGAGGCGCTGGAGCGGGATGGCCCCGATCCCGGGCACGACGTGGTTGGTGATGTTCGCCTCATACGAGTTGAAGGTGGTCTGGCGGAGCTGGGCCCGCTTGATCGGCAGCCACCGCTCGGTCAGGTAGTCGCCGAGCGTGATGCGGTCGGGGGCCCGGTAGTCGCCGTCGTGGTGCCGCTTGACGAGATCGGCGAGCACCTTCTCGGCTTCACGCCGGGTCTCGCCGGCGGGATACCAGCGATGGCGGCCCTTGCCGGTGGCAGGGTCGGTCCCCTCGTAGATGACGGCGTAGTAGCGGCTGCGCCGCTTGACGATGTGGCCACGCACAGCGCGTCACCTCCCCGAACGGGTCCGCGGCGGTTGGCGCCGCGAACGGTGCGCATCCCGAGCCCACTCCCCGCCGGGCGGATCGGGCGGGGGTGGGACGGGATGCGCGTGGTTCGGGGGACGGTGCGAGGCCGCGTCCCCGACGGCCGAGGTTCGACCGTAGCAAGGCCCCTCGTGGCCAACTGTTGTACTGGTACCGGCGGCCATGGCGTCAGGCGCCCTCGGCCGCGCCACGAAGGATCTCCTCGATGGCGCTCGCAGGGACCACGACGCGCCGGCCGAGCCGGATCGCGGGGATCTCGCCCCGCCGGACGAGGTCATAGGCGAGCCCACGCGAGATCCCGAGGAGCTGCCCGGCGCGCTCGACGGTGATCGTGAGCGGCGCCTGCTCGGTGGGGGTGGTGTCCATGCTCCATGTCCCACGGCTTGCTGTTCACGGCGTTACACGGAGTCCGGCGCGTGAGCGCCAGTGCCGTGGCCGACCCTGCGGGTCGGGTGCCGTGTCCCGCCTGCGGCGGGGTGCCGTGTGGTCCGCCGCCCGGCCGGCGTCAAGCCCCTCGCTGCGCTCGGGGCCAAGCCCTTCGGGTTGACCCCGGCCGGGTGATCGGCGGACCGGATGCCCCGTAGGGGCAAGACCCGGCCAGCCGGTCGGGTCATCGCCCCCGGTGGGGTCGGTCGGCTTGGGGAAGACGGCCGGCCCCGCCGTTCACCGAACGGAGCCCGACCATGTCGACCACCCCCGCCACTTCCACCCCGTCCGAGCCGACCACGAGCACCGACGACCTGACACCCCGCACGCTCGCGGTGGTCGCCTACCCCGACCCGGTCGTCGAGTCGGCGCCCGGTGCGATCCCGACCGCGAGCGACGACGCGCTCATCTGGTGGACGCCGTCGGTTGGCCCGACCGCCATGTTGATGGCGCACCGCTTCGCCACCTACGCCGCCGAAGGTCCGTCATCGTGGTCGCTCGTCGATCTGGCCCAGACGTTCGGCGCGGGGCAGTCCACCTCACGGATGAACCACACGCTGGACCGGCTGGAGCGTTTCGGGATCATCGTTTGCCGCGGCGACATCATCGGCATCCGGCTCTGGCTCCCCCCGCTCACCGCCCGCCAGCGGGCCCGGCTGCCCGAGTACCTGGCCTACGTCTACCCCCACTGATGGCCCCCGCCTGGATGTGGGCAGCGGCGTGCCGGGGGATGCCTCCGGCACGCTTCTACCCGCCGCCGGGCGTGTCGGCCGACGACGCCCTCGCGGTCTGCGCGCGCTGCCCTGTCCGTGACGAGTGCGACCGTCACGCCACCGAGACCGCGGAGGAGCACGGGATCTGGGGCGGCCGGCTCGAGATCGAACGCACCCGCCAGCGCGCCGATCGGTCGATGGCCGGCGACGTTCGCCGGTCGGGACCGGCTCCCGCCATCAGCGACTCCGAGCTCGTCGCGCTCCTCCGTTCCCTCGACCCCGACATCCCCGCCGCCGCACAGCTGCTCGCCCGGCTCCACGTCAGCGTCCCGACCGCCTACAAGTACCTGCACCGAGCGTCGCGGCTCGGAGCAATCGAGCGCCGCGGTCGGCACCTCTACCCACGGCCTGACCGGGACGACTCCCGGGCGGGAGTGTGATCGGGCGGAACTCCGGGACTTCGATGTGGCAGCGCCGTGCCTCGCCGGCGCGCCGGGGGCTGCCGTGGCCGCCCTGCGGGCGGGTGCCGTGCCCCGACCCTGCCGGGTCGGGGTGCCGTGGTGGGCCGCCGCGCGGGCCCTGTCAAGCCCCTCGCTGCGCTCGGGGCCGAGCCTCCCTGCGGTCGGTTGACAGCGCCCGCTGATGCGGCGGCCCGAGAACGCCCCGTAGGGGCGAAGCCCCATCGACCGCACGGAGGACCCGACCATGAAGGCCAACGACCTGTTCGCCACGATCACCGACCAACTCGTCGCCGACATCGAAGCCGGCGCCGGCAGTTGGCGCATGCCCTGGCACACCCTCGCCGACGCCGGCACCCCGACCAGCGTCGACGGACGCCCCTACCGTGGCATGAACGCCCTGTGGCTGCCGATGGTGTCGGCTGCCAACGGCTGGACCTCCGGCGTGTGGGCCACGTACCGCGGCTGGCAACGACACGGCGCCCAGGTCCGCCGAGGCGAGCGCGGCACCCACGTCATCCTGTGGAAGCCCACCAACCAGACCGCCGAGAAGGACGCCTCCGACGAACCCGGACAGCCCCGCCGCCGGCTCCTGGCAAGGGCCTACTGCGTGTTCGCCGCTGAACAAGCCGACGGCACCGAGCCCATCCTCGAGCGCCGCGCCGACGAGCTTGACCACCGGGACACACCCGAGCGCATCGACGCGGCCGACGCGTTCTTCGCCGCCGTCGGCGCCCGCGTCGTCACCGGCGGCAACCGCGCGTGCTACGAGCCCGGCACCGACACCATCCGGCTGCCCGACCTCGCCCAGTTCGACCACGCCGCCCACTTCTACGCGACCAGCGCCCACGAACACGTCCACTGGACCGGCCACCCCGACCGGCTCGACCGCGACCTGACCGGCCGGTTCGGCTCCGACGCCTACGCCGCCGAGGAGCTCGTCGCCGAGCTCGGCGCCGCCATGTGGTGCGCGCAGGCGGGCATCAGCGCCACCACCCGAGCAGACCACGCCGCCTACCTCGCCCAGTGGCTCCGCGTCCTACGTGCCGACGCCCGAGCCCTCGTCACCGTCGCCGCCCGAGCCCAAGCCGCCGTCGACCACCTCACCACCCTCGCCGGCCACCCCACCGAGGCCAACGCCGACGAGGAGGCCAGCGAGGCCGCCTGAGCCTCGACGAACCGGATCCGGGACGCATGCGCCCGGGCCCGGCTGGCGCCGGGGTGCCGTGGCCGACCCTCCGGGTCGGGTGCCGTTGGCACCGCCCTGCGAACCGTAGAAAGCGAACGCCGTACCGTCGCGCCCCAACCACGCATGGAGGGCAGGACGATGCGCCGACGCCACGACACCGACCCACTGCCACGACCGCCGGTTGACCAGCCCGGTCCAGACGCCGGCTACGACTGGGCACGGTTCGGTCGACATCGCCTCCGCACGCCCGCCGCCGTGATCATCGACCACCCCCTCGACCCGGCGGGATGGGTCGCTACCGTCTGGGCCGATCCGAGCGAGCCCAGCGGATGGACCCAGCTCTGCTGGGAGCACACACCGGTCGCGGGCGGCTGGGCGCTCCCGACCCGCCTCGCCCTCGGCGACATCGTCGAGTTCGGCACCCACGCCCGGCCCGACGCCCGCTGGTACGGGATCGTCGACGCCTACGAGCCCGGGGGCTGGCTCACCATCCAAGGGCCCTACTCCCGCCCCGATGCCGCGGCCGGTGACGCCGCACGCCTACTGGCAGCCGAGCGGTACCTGCCACCACTGCAGGCTGGCACCCACCATCACGCGGCGACTCCATGCACGCGACGCCGCCAGCACCGCCACCGCCCGTAACGACAAGCAGCCAGCGCTCGACCCCGGGCAACTACCCCCCCGGGACCATCCAGATCGCTTCACACAGATAATCACCGGCGGTGTGCACCCGGTCCGGGACCGGCTCCGGGACCAACCCAGGGACCGAGAGCCGGTGTGCTGGCCCCGTGCTCAGCGTCGCCAAGCTCCGCGTCGGCCAGGAGGCCTACCAGCTCTCCGGCGTCGCGCAGTCCCTCGACGACTACTACACCGGCGCCGGCGAAGCGGCCGGCCGATGGCTCGGCAGCGGCGCCGTACTGCTCGGCCTCGACGGCGAGGTCGACCCCGACGACCTGCGCGCCGTACTCGCCGGGCTCGCGCCGGGCAGCGGCGGGCTCACCCCCAACGGCGACACCCTGCGCGCCCACGCGCGCCGGGTACCCGGCTTCGACCTCACGTTCAAGGCTCCGAAATCGGTGTCAGTCCTCTACGCCGTGTCCGACGACCCTCGCGTCCAAGCCGCCATCATCGACGCAGGGGAAGCCGCCCTACGCGACGCGCTCGGCTGGCTCGAGCGTGAAGCCATTCACGTCCGGCGCGGCAGCGGCGACGAGGCATACCTCGCCAACCTCGCCGCACGCGACCCTGAAGCGGCCGCCGCTGCTCGCATCCGCACGCTGCCCGCCCACGGCGTGGTCGCCGCGGCGTTCCGGCATCGCACCAGCCGAGCCGGCGACCCGCTCCTGCACTGGCACACCCTGGTCGCCAACCTCGCCCCCGGTCCCGACGGCCGCTGGACGGCTTTCGTCCACCCCGACCTGTACCGCGCCGTCCGCGCCGCCGGCGAGGTGTGAACCTACCCCCGGAGCCCGGACACGCGAACCAGTATGAGCTGGTAGAGAGGATGTCCGTATGGCAGGGAGATCACCGCAGCGCTACACGGCGGAGTTCAAGCGTGATGCCGTTGCACTCGTTGTG
>JBFMCT010000080.1 GCA_040754375.1 Actinomycetota bacterium | reverse complement strand
CGCCCGCCAAGGCGGCCCCCGCCCGCAAGGCGCCGGTCACGGCCAAGGAAGCCGTGGCCAAGGCCAAGGCCACGCTGGCCGAGAAGGCGGCGGCCAAGAAGACCGCCCCCCGCAGCCGTAAGTCGCCCGGCACCTGACCCCGGGCCCTGCCCGCTGGGCCCGAGTGGCCGCCCCGCCCGGGCGGGGTGGGGCGGGGGAGACCTACTGCGGGGTGACTTCCATCGTTACCCGGAGGGCTTCGCCGTCGACGTCGATCTCGTAGGTGGTCCCGCCGGCCGCGCCCACCGTGCCCACCTCCAAGGAGGCGGCCAGGACCTCGCCGGCTACCCACCGGTGGTGGGCGGCGAGGGCGGCGGCCATGCGAGGCCCGGCCTCGACGGTGAGGGCCACCCGGTCGGTCAGGGCCAGCCCGGCCTGCTTGCGCAGGTCGTTGAGCTCGCGGGCCAGGTCGCGGGCCAGACCCTCGTGGCGCAGCTCGTCGTCGATGGCCAGGTCGAGGGCCACGGCCCAGCCCGCGTCGGCGACCACCGCGTAGCCCTCGTGGTGCCCGGCCCGCAGTTCGACTTCGCCGGCCACCAGCCGCTCGCCGGCCACCTCGACGAACCCGTCGGCGTCGAGGGCCTGGCGTAGGGCCGACCCGTCGGCCGCCGCCAGGGCGGCCTTGACCTCGTTGACCCGGGGCCCGAGGCGGGGCCCGAGCGCCCGGAAGTTGGGCACAGCCGTCCAGGTCATCACTGCGGCCAGGCTCTCGACATCCTCCAGTTCCTTGACGTTGAGCTCCTCGGCCACCTGTTGGCGGCCCTCGGCCGTGAGCGCCGCCCCGGGGTGCAGCAGCAGGGCCCGGCGCAGGGGCTGGCGCTGCTTGTGGCCCGACTCGGCCCGGGCGGACCGGCCCAGGGCCACCAGGCGGACGACGGTGGCCATCTCGGCGTCGACGGCCGGGTCGACGGCCCCCGACGGCTCGGGCCAATCGGACAGGTGGACGGAGGCCTCGCCCGTCAGGCGGGTGTAGAGCTCGTCGGCCAAGAAGGGCGTGAACGGCGCCAGGAGCTGGGACGTGACCACCAGGCAGCGGTAGAGGGTGGCGTAGGCCTCGGGGCCCGAGTCCCCCCAGAACCGGCGGCGCGACCGGCGCACGTACCAGTTCGACAGCTCGTCGACCAGCGAGACGATGCGCCCCGCGGCTCTTAGGGCGTCGAAGTCCTCCAGGGCCTCGGTGACCTCGATCACGGCGGCGTCGAGCGTCGAGCGCGCCCAGCGGTCGAGGAAATGCCCGGGCTCGGGTTGGGCCGCCGCCTCTTGCCCGCCCTCCCCGGGCTGCCAACCGTCGATGTCGGCGTAGGTGGCGAAGAACGAGAACACGTTCCACAGCGTGAGCAACGTCTTGCGGGTGGCCTCGCGGATGCCGTCCTCGTAGACCCGGCGGCTGGTCCAGGGCGAACCGGCCGAGAAGAAGTACCACCGCAGGGCGTCGGCCCCGAAGTTGTCGAACACGTGCCAGGGGTCGAGCACGTTGCCCTTCGACTTGGACATCTTCTGGCCGTGCTCGTCGACCACCAGGGCCAGGCAGACCACGTTGCGGTAGGGCGTGGACCCGAAGGCCAGGGTGTTGACCGCCAGCAGGGAGTAGAACCAGCCCCGCGTCTGGTCGATGGCCTCGCAGATGAAGTCGGCCGGGAAGTAAGGGGGCGCGCCGCCCGGTTCGGGCTGGTCGAACGGGAAGTGGTGCTGGGCCGAGGGCATCGACCCCGAGTCGAACCAGGCGTCGAGCACCGGGGCCAGGCGCCGGGCCGTACCGCCGCACCGGGGGCAGGCCACCTCGACCTCGTCGACGTAGGGCCGGTGCAGGTCGAGGGCCGACAGGTCGCGGCCCGACAGCTCGGCCAGTTCGGCCACCGACCCCACGCACGTGTCGTGGCCCGCCTCGCACCGCCACACGGGCAGAGGCGTGCCCCAGTAGCGGTCCCGGGAGAGCGCCCAGTCGACGTTGTTCTGCAGCCAGTCCCCGAAGCGCCCGTGCTTGATGTGCTCGGGGTGCCAGCTGATGGTCTCGTTCTCGGCCAGCAGGTCGGCCTTGCGCTCAGGCGTGCGTACGAACCACGAGTTCTTGGCCCAGTAGAGCAGGGCCGTGCCGCAGCGCCAGCAGTGGGGATAGGAGTGGCTGTAGGGCTCCTCCCGCACGACCAGGCCGCGGGCCGCCAGCTCGGCGATGATGGCCGGGTTGGCCTCGCGAGCACCGGTGCCGGCCCAGGGAGCGGCCGCCGCCGTGAAGGAGCCGTCGGCCCCCACGGGGTTGAGCACGGGCAGGTCCTCGGCCCGGGCCACGTCCATGTCGTCGGCCCCGAAGGCGGGGGCGATGTGAACGATCCCGCTCCCGTCCTCGGTGCTCACGAACCCGGCGGCCACCACCCGCTGGCCCCGCTCGTCGAGGGGGAGGACGTCGAAAGGACGGCGGTAGCGCCAGCCCACCATGTCGGCCCCGGACCAGCGTTCGACCACCTCGGCCCCCTCGGGGGCCAGGGCGGCCGCCATGACCAGGTCGCGCCCGCCGCCGGGCGCGGGCACCCGCACGTAGTCGATGTCCGGCCCGACGGCCGCGACCACGTTGGAGACCAGCGTCCACGGCGTGGTCGTCCACACCAGCAGGTCGTAGTCGGCCCCCTCGACCGGGAAGCGGACATAGACCGACGGGTCGGTGACGTCGCGGTAGGCGCCCGGCTGGCCCAGCTCGTGCGACGACAAGGCCGTCCCGCACCGGGGGCAATAAGGCACGACCCGGTGGCCCTCGTAGAGCAGGCCCTGGTCGTGCAGGTTGCGGACCAGCCACCACACCGACTCGACGTAGGAGTTGTCCATCGTCCAGTAGGTGTCGCGCGTGTCGATGGACACGGCCGCCCGTTCGGTCAGGGCCGCGAAGTCGCCCACGTAGCGGCGCACCGATTCCCGGCAGCGCCGGTTGAACTCTTCGATGCCCAGGGCCTCGATCTCGCCCTTGGACGAGATGCCCAGTTCCTTTTCGACCTCGATCTCCACGGGCAGGCCGTGGCAGTCCCAGCCGCCCTTGCGGGGGACGTCGCGACCCCGCATGGTCTGGAACCGGATCCACAGGTCCTTGAAGGCCCGGGGCCACACGTGGTGGAGGCCGGGCCGGGCGTTGGCCGTGGGCGGGCCCTCGTAGAAGATCCAGGGCGGGGCACCCTTGCGCAGCGACTTCACCCGTTCGGTGAGGTCGCTCTCCCGCCATCGTTCGAGCATGCGCTCCTCGACGGCGACGAAGTCCGCCTGGGGGTCTACGGGGCCGAAAACCATGGTCCTAGGGTAAGCGAGCGTGCCAGGGCCTCGTCCGGTCTATGTTTGCGGCCCCATGGACGTCAGCGACCTCTACCGCACCGAGCCCGCCGACGGGGGCCCAGGCGACGGCACCGGCGACGACCCGGGCGACCGCGGCCGGCCGGCGACGGTGGTGCTCAACGTGCACGTCCAGCCCGCGGCCGGGCGGTCGGCGGTGGTGGGCCGCCACGGTACGGCTCTCAAGGTGCGGGTCGGGGCCTCTCCCGAGGGGGGCCGGGCCAACGAGGCGTGCGCCGCCCTGCTGGCCGAGACCTTCGGCGTGAAGGGTTCGAAGGTCGAGCTGGTGAACGGAGCGACCAGCCGTTCCAAGCAGTTCCGGGTCATGGTCGAGGACCTCGACGAGTTCCGCCGACGGCTCGAGCAGGTCTCGGCGGGAGCAGCCCCCGGCGGGTCGTCCCGCCAGCCCGGCCCCGGGCGGCGATGACCGGCGACCGCGCGTCACGACCGGGGCGCTGCGGTTGGTACAATGCCCGGCCCCTCCTGGTGGGGGGCAGGCACGGCCAACGAGCCGCTGCCTTCGCCGAGCTAGCTGGTCCGGTCGCCCATGCCGAGAGTCACCAAGTCCGCCGCAGCAACCGACAAGGCCGGCCCCACCCGCAAGGCCGCCAGGCCCAAGCCCGAAGCGGCTCCCGCGAGGCGGTCCGGAGGCAACGCCAAACCTGTGACTGAACCCGCACCCACAACCGACAAGTTCATCGACGAGCAGCGGGCGCTGCTGCTGCAGGAGCGCGCCAACTACGCCCAGCAGGCCGAGATGTTGCGGGCCGAGGCCGAGCAGCTGGCCGCCGAGATGGAGCCGGGTGACGTCCAGTTCGACGAGGAGTCGGGCGAAGGCGGCACCATGAACATCGAGCGCGAGCGCGACTTGGCCCTGTCGGCCCAGGCCCGTGCGGCCGTCGACGAGATCGACCGGGCGCTGGCCAAGATCGAAGCCGGCACCTACGGGCGCTGCGAGCAGTGTGGGGAGCCCATCAAGCGAGCGCGCCTCAAGGTCATCCCCCACGCCGCTCTGTGCATCGCCTGCAAGAGCGGGGGGCTGTCGCGTCGCTGACCGGGAGCCCGACGGGCTGACGCCGGGCCCCGCCCCGACCAGCGAGACCGTCCCGCCCAAGCGCAACGGCATCGTGGTGGTGGTGGCCGCCGCGGTCCTGGTCGTGGACCAGCTGACCAAGCAGTGGGCCCTGTCCGCCCTGGCCGACGGGCCCATCGAGCTGTTCGGCGCCGTCCGGCTGCTGTTGACGTTCAACAGCGCGGGGGCCTTCGGCCTGGGCGGGGCGGCTGTCCCGTTCCTGGCTGTTGCCGCCCTCGGGCTGGTCGTGTTCATGGCGTCCAGTGGGACGATGACCCGCTCACCGCTGCTGGCGACGGCCGTCGGCCTGGTGCTGGGTGGGGCCTTCGGCAACGTCGCCGACCGGCTGTTCCGGGGCCGGGGCTGGCTCCAGGGGGCGGTGGTCGACTTCATCGACGTCGGGCCTTGGCCCGTCTTCAACGTGGCCGACACGGCCATCACCTGTGGCTGCGTCCTGCTGGTCTGGGCCGGCTGGCGGGTAAAGGATTAGGACGATGCCGGCCTCGGTAACGATCCCCGAATCGCTGGGCGGCGAGCGGGTCGACCGCGTCGTGGCCATGCTGTGCGACGTGACGCGGGCCGAGGCCGCCTCACTGGTGGCGGCCGGTGCGGTCGCCCTCGACGGCCGGGCCGTGGCCACCCGCTCCAGCCGAGTGGCCGGAGGCCAGGTGCTCGACGTGGAGGTGGACCGGTCCTTCCGCCACCCCGAGGCGGTCGAGGCCGACCCGTCGGTCGAGGTGCCGGTGGTGGCCGTCGACGACGCCTTCGTGGTGGTCGACAAGCCGCCCGGCCTGGTCGTGCACCCCGGGGCCGGCCACCGCACGGGCACGATGGTCCAGGGCCTGCTGGCCCGCTTCGGCGAACTGGCGGGCGTGGGCCAGCCCGGCCGCCCGGGAGTGGTGCACCGCCTGGACGCCGGCACCTCTGGCCTGCTGGTCGTGGCCCGTACCCCCGAGGCCTACCGTTCTCTGGTCGACCAGTTGGCGGCCCGCACGGTGGAGCGCTGCTACCTCGCCCTGGTGTGGGGGACGGTCGAGGCCCGCTCGGGCGTGGTCGACGCACCCATCGGCCGCTCGGCCGCTGATCCCACCCAGATGGCCGTCGTGTCCGGCGGCCGCCCGGCCCGCACCCGCTACGAGGTCGTCCAGCGCTACACCAGCCCGGTGGCGGCCACGCTGGTCGACTGCCGGCTGGAGACGGGCCGCACCCACCAGGTCAGGGTCCACCTGGCCGCCATCGGCCACCCCGTGGTGGGCGACGAACGCTACGGCGGCCGGCGCTCGTCGTTGCCCGCGGCCCGGCCCTTCCTGCACGCCTACCGGCTGGCCTTCGACCACCCCGTCGACGGCCGGCCGTGCTCGTTCGAGTCACCCCTCCCTGCTGACCTGGAGGAAGTCCGTGGACTACTGGCATAGACAGCTAGGCGACCGCTGGCCCGGCGACGAGGGAAGGCCCCCGGCCACCCGGGGCCCGGGCCCGGCCCACGGGCGCGAGGGTGCCAACCCCGGCGCGGGCCCGAGGCCGGGACCTCGCGGTGACGGCGAGCCCGGCC
>JBFMCT010000079.1 GCA_040754375.1 Actinomycetota bacterium | reverse complement strand
GTGGTCGTGGTCGGTGCGATCGTGGTCGTGGTCGTGGTCGTGGTCGGTGCGGTCGTGGTCGTGGTCGGTGCGGTCGTGGTCGTGGTGGTCGTCGTGGTGGTGGTCGTGGGTGGAGCGCTGACGACGACCGAACCGTCGGGGTCGCCGCAGGCGGTGCTCACCGAACTGTGGGCGGCATCGCCGCTGTAGGTGGCTCTCCAGCGGTAGGTGCCGATGGCGGACGGGGTGAACGCCCCGGAGGCGTACGTGCCGTTGCCGGTCACGGTGACAGTCGCGGAGAAGACCGCAGGCCCGGCGCATCCCGCGTCGGCCGGCCCGTACAGGTCGAAGCCGATCGTGCCGCCGGGGCCCACGCCGCCCGAGAGTGCCGCCGAGGCGCTCACCTGGCCGCCCAGGACGACTCCGGGCGAGGCCGCGACCGACAGGGTGGGCGTGACGAGACCCACCAGCACGATGACGGCCGCCGCCGGGTCGCTGCAACTGGTGCCCGCAGCGTTGTTGTTGGCGTCGCCGCTGTAGACCGCCCGCCATTGGTACGTACCCGGGGCTGAGGGGGTGAACGAGGCGGACGTGTAGGCCCCGTCGCCCGCTACCGGCACGGTCGATTGGAACACCGGCGGGGACGCGCAGGTGAGGTTGTCGGGCCCGAACAACTCGAAGTCCATGGTGCCGGTGGGGCCCGACGGTCCGGCGCCACTGGACAGCGTGGCCGTCGCGGTGACCTGCCCTGCCGTCACCGGCGAGGCCTGGATGCTCAGTACGGGGTTCCGCTTGGAGACCGAAGTCTGCTGGGCCGGGTCGCCGCAGGCGGTGGCCGCCGGGGAGTTCTGAGCGTCACCGCTGTAGCGCGCGATCCACTGGTAGGTGCCCGCCTCCTGGGTGGTGAACGGGTCCGACTGGTAGTTGCCGTTGCCGGCCACCGGCTTGGTGGACGTGAAGATGGGGGGCCCGGCACAGGTGGCGTTGTCGGGCCCGTAGAGGTCGAAGGTCATGGTGCCCGTCGGGCTCTCGCCCCCGCCCAGCGTGGCCAAGTCGAAGATGTCGGCGCCTACCGGGAACCCGGAGGCGGACGCCTGAGCGGTCAGCGTGGGGTCAGCCGCCCGCGCCGCCCACGGGAGCGCCCACCATGCCACCATGGCTACCGCCAACACGAGTGGTCGTCGCGAGGACCACCGCACCGCAGCGGGGCGCCGCACCCTTCCCTTCCGACGAACAAGAGCCACCGACGCCGCCTCCCCACGTCCCACCGGGAACTGGCCGAGGGCCACCCTATCGCCTGGGGGTGGGCCGAGGGTGGGGCCCTGGGCGTTGGCCCCGGTCGCTTAGGCTTCGGGCCATCGGTTCCCGGGCCCAGCGCCACCCGCTCCGGTTCCACCTGCTCCTCGCGGCTCTCGCGGTGGCCGGGACGGCCTGCAGCAGCCGGTTCGGCGCGCCTGGACCAGCCACCGCCCAAGGCGCCCAGGTGCTCGACCACTGGCGGGTGCTGTTCTGGGCGGCGCTCGCCCTGGGGGCCCTGGTGACGGTGTTCCTCGGGGCGACGTCCGTCCGTAGCCGTAAGGCGGCGAGGCGCGAACCGGCCAAGTTCGTCGAGCACGCCCACCACGAGCTCCGGTACACGATGGTCCCGCTGGTAGTCGTGGTTGTGTTGTTCGGCTTGGCGGCGTTCACCCAGCGGGACGTCGACCGGCTCGACGCCGAGCCGGGCGTACGCATCGAGGTGACCGGCTTCCAGTGGGGATGGCGGTTCGTCTACCTCACCGAGGGCATCACGGTCGTCGGCACCGCCGCCGAGCCGCCCACCCTCTTGCTGCCGGTCGGGACGACTGCCCGCCTCGTCCTGCGGTCGTCCGACGTCGTGCACTCGTTCTCGGTCCCCGAGTTCCTGACAAAGCGCGCCCTGGTGCCCGGGACCGAGAGCAGGCTGGACGTGACCCCGTCGCAGACCGGCCGGTTCGGCGGCACATGCGCCTACTTCTGCGGTCTCGACCACGCCCGGATGGCCTTTGTCGTGGAGGTGGTCGGCCAGGACGAGTTCGACGAGTTCGTAACCGGCCTGCAAGAGCTCCAGCAGCCCCCACCCGGCCCGACGCCGCCCGGCGAGGACGAGCGGCCGGGGGACCTGGCCGGTCAAGCTGCCCCCCGGCCAGGGCCCGGCACCCCGCAGCGGCCACCCGTGTGACCGTGCTCACCGAGCGCCGTCCCCCGCCCGGCCCGGCTGCGCCTACCGGGTGGGCCCGCTGGGCACTGGCCACCGACCACAGGACAGTGGGCACCCTCCAGATGGCCACGGCCTTCGGCTTCCTGGTGGTCGGGGGGGTGATGGCCATGGTCATGAGGGCCGAACTGGCTGAGCCGGGCCACCAGCTGGTGTCGCCGGCCCTCTACAACCAGCTCTTCACCATGCACGGAAGCGTGATGGTCATGCTCTTCGCCATCCCGATGGCCCTGGGCCTGGGGCTCTACCTCGTGCCCCCGCAGAGCGGCGCGCCGGGCCTGGCTTTCCCTCGGACCAGTGCGTTCGCCTACTGGCTCTTCCTGGGGGGCGGGACGACCATGCTCGCGGGCTTCGCCATGGCCCGGGGAGCGGCGTCGTTCGCATGGTGGGCGGCAGTTCCGCTCTCGGGGCCGGTCCGCTCGCCGGGGCTGGGGGCCGACCTGTGGGTGGCGGGGATGGCGCTGGTATCGCTGTCGGTGCTCCTGGGCGCCATCAGTCTCCTCACCACCCTCATCGTGCTCCAACCACGGCCACGGCGAGGGCTGTTGGAGCTCCCGGTGTTCACCTCGACCATGGCGGTCACCTGCCTGATGTGGCTGGTCGCCATGCCCGTGATGCTGGCCGCCGGCGGCCTGCTCCACGCCGACCGCCAGCTAGGCGGGCGGTTCTTCGGGACCGACCCGGGGGGAGGCCCCCAGCTGTGGTCGCGGGTGTTCTGGTTCGCGGCCCAGCCCATCCTCTATTCGGTGGCCCTCCCCTTCTACGGAGCCGTGGGGGAGGTGCTCGTGGCCTTCGCCAAGCGTGCCCCCGGAGGGGCCGGCCGGCGGGGCATGGTCCTCGGGGCCATCTTGGTCGCAGGCGCCTCACCGGTGGCATGGGCCCAGGGTGCGGTGACCGTGGGGGCCGTAGGCCCCTTGTGGGCGTCGGCCGTGTCGTTCCTGCTGGTCGTGCCCTTCGCCCGCCTGCTCTGGGCCTGGGTGTCGGTCATGGGGGGTGGGACGGTCCGTGCGCCCGCACCCATGCTCTTCGCCGTCGGTGCGGCGGTCGTGCTCGTGATCGGCGTCCTGGCCATGGGGGTCGACGCCTTCGCGTCTGTCCGCGCCCACACGGACGGCACCTACTTCGCCGTCGCCCGGTCCCACTACGGCTTGTTCGGCGCCGCACTGTTCGGGATGTTCGCCGCGTTGTACTTCTGGTGGCCGGCGTTCACGGGCCGGACGCTGCGCGAGGGCTGGGCCCACGCCCACTTCTGGCTGCTCCTGGCCGGCTTCAACGCCACCTTCTGGCCCCAGTTCGTGCTCGGGCTGCGGGGGATGCCCAAGGGGGTGGCCGACTACGATGCCGCCTGGGGCTGGGGCAGTCTCAACCTGTTGTCGACGTTGGGAGCCGGGCTCACGGCAGTCGCCATGGTGGCCTTCGTGGCCAACGTGTGGTTGTCGTCGGCCCGCCGGCAACCGGTGGGCCCAGGCCCGGGCTGGGGCCCTTGGGCCGGCCAAGGCTCCGACCGCCCAAGGCCTGGCGCACCGGTCCAACCGGTCGTGGCCCGCCGGGGCCACCGCCTCGCAGGGGGGGTTGCTCTGGCCTACGCACTTGCCGCGGGCGTGTACTGGTTGTCGACCCGGGAGATGGCGAGCACCGTGCTGCTGGCGGGGACCGCCCTGGCGGTGACCACGGCCGCGGTGTGGCTGTGGTCGGCGGGCCGCAGCCCCCTAGGGCCGCCATGTGCCGCGGTGGCAACCGGTGTCTCCCCACCCAGCCCCTGGCCCCTGGTGGGCGGGGCCGGGTTGGTGGGAGTGGCCGGGGGCCTCACCCTCGGCCCCTTGGTGTTCGTCACCGGCATGGTCATGGCGACGTGGGCGGCCGCAGGCGCCGCCCGGGAGGCCCACCAGGGGGCGCACCTGTCATGAGGGGCCACTTGCTCACGCCGCCGGGCGGTCCTCGGGCGGCGGGACCGTAGGGATGGACGGGCCCGGTGGCCGGACGATGACCATGGTGGCGACGGCCGCGACCACGGGCAGGCCCACGGCCGCCACCCGGAGGTAGGCCGTGACCCGACCGGGTGGGAGCTGCAGACCGGCCGCCAGCGCGTCTGCGGCCGCGGCCAGCACCAGGACCCCGTAGAAAGTGGCGGTACCGGCCAACAGGGCCGCCCGGACGGCCCTTCCGGGGCGACGCCGATCCGCACCGCCCTCGGGGCGCCTCGTGAGCACCCGGGTGTCGACGAGCGGCCAGCCATAGAGCGCTCCTATGGTCAGCGCGGGGAGGATGGCTCCGGCCAGCAGTGGTCCGGAGACCGTTACGGCGAGGACCTGCGACTCCCACGACGGCGCCAGGCGGACGGCGCCTTCAAGCCAGGCCACGAACCACACCGGCTGGGCGCTGGGGGCCGGGGCCCACTCGCCCCGGGACGGCCCATGCAGCCAGACGGGGTTGACTTCCACCAGTCCGCCCATGGCCACCAGGACGGCCGCCGTCGCCAGCAAGAGGCTGGCCGGTGGCCCAAGGCGGGCCCGGAGGCGGGCCCGTCGGGCCACGGGCGTCCAACGCCGCCCGGCCCGCAACTGCAGGGCCAGGAGCCCGGCCAGGGCCACGGGCACGACGAATACGTGCAGGACGGTGAACCGCCCGATAAACGATGTGGTTGGTAGCTCTCCCCCGAAAAGGGCCATGGCCAGGGCGGGCCCCACCACCGGGACGGACAGGGCGACCGCATACGCCGTCCGCACGGCCGTGCCCGAGACGGCGTCGCCGGTCAAGGCCACCCCCAGAAAGCCATTGAACATCGACAACAGCATGAGGGTTATACCGATGGCCCACGCCGCGCGGAGAGGCCGCTGGAACCGTCCGAGCACGAAGGTGCGGCCAACCCGCGCCGTCACGGCCACCACCAAAGCGAGCGCCGCCCAGTGGTGCACCTGGCGGGCCAGCAGCCCGGCCCTGACTGAGAACGACAAGTCGAGCGTCGAGGCGTAGGCCGCCGACATCTCGACGCCGCGCAGGGGGCCGTGGGCACCCGAGTAGACGACCTCCCGACCGGACGGCACGAAGAAGAGCATGAGATAGAGACCAGAGACGGTGAGGACCCCTAGGCACGAGAGCGCCACCTGAGACCAAAGGTCGGACCAGCGATCGTCCCGCCCGCCCGGCGCCTCCGGGGGGGCGACGGTAGGGGCGGCCAAGGGGGCCCGCTCTGGAGCGGTCACCGTCGGCCCCAGAAGTGCGGCCCCACGGGCTCGTCGAAATCGGCGACGGCTACCAGGTAACCACCGTCGTCGACGGCCAGCGGCAGTTGGGGCAGAGCCCGAGCGGCGGGCCCGGAGAGCGGCCGAGCACCGTCGAGCACGTCGAAGACGGACTGGTGGCACGGGCACAGTAGGTGCCCGGCCTCCGCTTGGTAGGAGCCCACGGGGCAGCCTGTATGGGTGCAGACCGCCGAGAAGGCGATATTGCCCGCGGGCGACCAGGACACCCGGTCGCGCCGAGCCCGCACCCGCTCGGCAGCCACCCGCACGAGCACCACCTGGGAGTCAGCGCGGCGGGGGCCACCTTCGGGGAACACGGTCACCATCTCACCTACCAGCAGGCTGTTGACCCGCAGGGCCTGTCCCCCCGGGCCGACCAGCCGTGCCCCGGGCCGCCAAGCCGTGGTCCTCAACCGGGCCCTCGCATCACGGGCCAAGGGGCGGCCGGCGAACAACGCACCCAGGCCGAGGGCTCCGGCTGCCCCGCCCAACGCCAGGACCGCCCGCCGGCTCATCGGACCACGCCCCGGTGGCCCGCCCACGGGGGCGGCGGGGGC
>JBFMCT010000078.1 GCA_040754375.1 Actinomycetota bacterium | reverse complement strand
CGGGCGGGGCCAGGCCTTCGGGCGGGCGCGGAGCCGCTCGCGCCGCCGACCACGGGGGCGGGTGGGCCGCTGGCTGCGGGCCGTGGGGGCAGTCGTCGCCCCGGCCGTGGTGGTGGCCTCGGCCGTTGTGCTGATGGCCTGGCGCGACACGGACCGGGCCCGTGAACAGTTGGAGGACGTCCGCCAGACGCTGGTGCAGGCCGTCGCCGGCCCGGCCGTGCTGGCCGACCCGCAGGGGCGCACCGACCTGGCCGCCCTGCTGGCCGCGGCCGCCGAAGGCGCCGAAGCCGCCGGCCGCGACCTGGAGGCGTCCCGGCCGCTCTCACTGATCGGGTGGGTACCGGGCGGGCGGGAGCAGCGCGCCGGCCTGCTGGGCCTGGCCGGGGACGCCTCGGCCGCGGCCCGGGTGCTGTCGTCGATGGTGGCCGGCATCGACCAGGCGGCGGCCGGGGCGGCCGTGGAGGGCTCCACCGTCCCCCTCGACGCCCTGGGCCTGCTGGCCGCCGAGGCCGAGCGAGGCGGCTCGGCGCTGGCCCGGCTCGACCGCGGGTCGGACGGGTTGGTCCCCCCGCTGGCCGCGGCGCGCGACGACCTCGACGAGCTGCTGCGGTCGACGGCCGGCCGCCTGGAGGGGGCCGCGGGGGCCATCGAGGCGACCCGGGGGTTCCTGGGCGCAGCCGGCCCGCGCCGCCACCTGATCGCCGTCCAGAACAACGCCGAGATGCGCGACCAGGGCCTGGTGGCGTCCTACGGGGTGCTGAGGGTCGAGGGCGGCCGGTTCTCCCTGGAACGCTCGGGCTCGGTGCTCGACCTGACCCTCGACGCCCCGGCCGACGTCGCCCTGCCCCCGGGCACCGAGGCCGTGTTCGGCTCCCTGTTCCCCACCCAGACGTGGCAGTCGGTGAACGCCACCGCCGACTTCGCGCTGAGCGGGGCGGCCATGGCCGCCATGTACCGACAGGCCACAGGCACGGCTGTCGACGGGGTCATCGGCGTGGACGTGCCCGCCCTGGCCGCCCTGCTGGGCGCACTGGGGCCGGTGGACGTCCCGCCCGCCGGCCCCGGGGGTGGGCCGGCGGCCCCGGGCGCCCTCACGGCCGCCAACGCCGCCCAGTTCCTGCTCCACGACCAGTACGAGGGCCTGCCGCCGCTGGCCGACACCAGCGGCCGCCGCGACCGCCTGGCCGACCTCACGGGGGCCGTGGTCGAGCGCCTGGGCTCGGCCGGCGACGCCATGGCCCTGGGCCAGAGCCTGGGCGGGGCAGCCGGCGGCGGCCACCTGCGGCTGTGGAGCGCGGACCCGGGCGAGCAGGGCACGTTCGAGCGGGCCGGCCTGGCTGGGGGGCCGGTGGCCGGCCAGAGCCCCGAGGTGGCCGCCCGGACTTTCCACCTGGCCGTCCAGAACCGCACGGCCACCAAGCTGGACTGGTTCGTCCACCCCGAGGTCCACCTCGACGTGCGGCTGACGCCCGGGGGCGACGCCGTGGTGTGGCCCACGTTGACCATCGAGAACCGGGCACCGGTGGGCGCCGCCCCTTCCTACCGGCTGGGCCCCGACGGCTTCACGGGGGCGCCCGGCGACTACGTGGGCTGGGTGCTGCTGTGGTCGCCGGTGGGCTCGCAGGTGGCCGGCTCGGTGAGCGAGTCGGGCCTGGAGCTGACCGAGCGGGTGGTGGCCGTGGGGGCCGGGCAGTCGGCGACGGTGCGGTTGGGCCCCGTGACCGTGCCCGGGGCGGTGCGCGACGGCCAGCTGGCCCTGCGCCTCGTCCCCCAGCCCCGGGCCCACCCCGTGCCCCTCACCGTCACCCTCGACCCCGGCCGGTGGCGAGCGGGCGTCGACGAGCGCTGGAAGGGTACGTGGGACCGCTCCCTGACCCTTTCCTGGCCCGTTTCGCGCTGAGGCCCGGCGGTTCTGCCTAGAATCCCCGGCGGAGGGGCTGGGTTACCGAAGATGTGGCGGGCACCGAAAGGGGTCCTTGGATGGGACGCAGCACTTCACTGGCGGCGGTCACCTTGTTGGCGGCCGGGACGATGGCGTTGGCCGCCCCGGCGTCGGCCCAGCCGGGCTACCCGCCACCGGGGCCGTGCCCGGCCACCGTGACTTCCGTCGACGCGGGAACCTTCGCCGTGGGCACGGTCTTCACCGTCACCCTGTCGCCGACGTGCCTGTGGACGCCGGGCACGCCCGTGAACGTGTCGGTCAACGGCCAGTTCGTCGGGGCCAAGGGGGCGTCAGCCGCCGGCACGGTCGACGTGCTGGTCAACATCGTCTCGCCCACCCTGCTGGAGATCGACAACCCGGTCAAGGTGCCGGCCGTGTGCGGGACGAACTCGATCGTGGCCCGGGGCGTGTCCGCATCAGCGGCCGCTGACGTGGTGCACACGACCACCTTCGGGGTGAACTGCGCGACCAAGGTGGCGGCCGGCTCGGGGGGCATCCTGGCCTTCACCGGCACCGGCCTGCTGGGCACGGTGGCCCTGGCCGTGGTGCTGGTGGCCGCCGGCGCGGTGGTGGCGACGTCGGCCCGCAAGCGCCGCCGCCTCTCCCAGCCGGTCGCCTGAGCACCTCGGCCCTGCGCCCCGGGGCGGCCGTGCGGTGGCTGGGGGCCGGCCGCGGCCGTCGGTAGACTCGCCCCATCGACATCCTCGTTCTCTGTACGGGCAACATCTGCCGCTCCCCGGTGGCCGAGGCGCTTCTGCGCCGGCGGCTGGAGAAGGCCGGCATCGAAGCCCACGTCCACTCCGCCGGCCTGCTGCGCAGCGGGCTGGCGGCCAGTGCCCACGGGGTCGACGTGCTCAGCGAGCGGGGGATCGACATTGCTGCCCACCGCAGCCGCACGATGACCGCCGCCATGCTGGAGGGGGCCGATCTGATCGTGGCCATGGCTCGTGAGCACGTGCGCGAGGCGGTGGTGACGGTCCCGACCGTCTTCCCCCGCACGTTCACCCTCAAGGAACTGGTCCGCCGGGGCCATGAGGTCGGCCACCGCCTGCCCGGCCAGACCCTCGACCGGTGGCTCGACAATGTCAACGCCGGCCGCACGGTGGGCGGCCTAATGGGCGCCTCCCCCTCTGACGACGTCGCCGACCCCATCGGCCTGCCCCGCCCCGCCTACGAGCGCATGGTCGCCGACCTCGAGGTGCTGGTCGACGAGATGGTCGGGCTCGTGTGGGGCGACCACGAAAGGAGACGGTGACCCCGTGACCGCACCGCTGAGGATCGTCATCGGCTCCGACCACGCCGGCTACCAGCTCAAACAGCACCTGGCCGGCCACCTGCGCTCGGCCGGCCACGAGGTCGACGACATCGGCACCCACTCCGAGGAGTCGGTCGACTACCCCGACTACGGGGCGGCCGTGGGCCGGGCGGTGGTCGCCGGCAAGGCCGACTACGGCGTGTGCGTGTGCGGCACGGGCATCGGCATCGGCATCGCGGCCAACAAGGTGCGGGGGGTGCGGGCGGCCGTGGTCCACGACGCCACCTCGGCCCGCATGGCCCGCCAGCACAACGACGCCAACGTGGTGTGCGTGGGCGCCCGGCTGACCGGCCCCCAGGCCGCCTCCGACGCCATCGACGCCTTCCTGGGCGCCGAGTTCGAAGGTGGCCGCCACCAGCGCCGCATCGACGAGATCACGGGCATCGAGACCGAGGAGGCGTCCGCCTGATGGGCCTGGCCGAGAGCCCCCGCGACGACGACCTCTTCGCCATCATCGACCGCGAGGTCGAGCGCCAGAACACGACCATCCAGCTCATCGCCTCGGAGAACTTCACGTCGCCGGCCGTCATGGCCGCCACCGGCTCGGTCCTGACCAACAAGTACTCCGAGGGTTACCCGGGCAAGCGCTACTACGGCGGCAACGCGGTGGTGGACGAGGCCGAGGAGCTGGCCCGGCGGCGGGCCAAGGCCCTGTTCGCGGCCGAGCACGCCAACGTCCAGCCCCACTCGGGGGCCAACGCCAACCTGGGCGTCTACCTGGCCCTGCTGGAGCCGGGCGACACGGTGATGGGCATGCGCCTCGACCAGGGCGGCCACCTGACCCACGGTTCGCCCGTCAACGCCAGCGGCAAGCTGTTCCGGTTCGTGTCCTACGGGGTGCGGCCCGACGACGAGCGCCTCGACCTCGACCAGGTGCGCGACATGGCCCGCCGAGAGAGACCCAAGGCCATCATCGCCGGGGCCACGGCCTACTCCCGGGTCATCGACCCCGAGCCCTTCCGGGAGATCTGCGACGAGGTCGGCGCCCTGTTCATCTTCGACGCGGCCCACATCGCCGGGCTCATCGCCGGCGGCGTCCACCCTTCGCCCGTGCCCGTGGCCGACGTGGTCACCTTCACCACCCACAAGACCCTGCGGGGGCCCCGGGGCGGGGCGGCCGTGTGCCGCTCCGAGCACGCCCAGGCCGTCGACAAGGCCATGTTCCCCGGGCTCCAGGGCGGCCCCCTGATGCACGTGATCGCGGCCAAGGCGGTCGCCTTCTGGGAGGCCCTCCAGCCGCCGTTCGCCGAGTACGCCGCCCAGGTCGTGCGCAACGCCCGGGCCCTGGCCGCGGCCCTCGAGGGCGAGGGCTTCCGGCTCGTCTCGGGGGGCACCGACAACCACCTCATGCTCGTCGACCTGCGCCCCTTCGACCCCGACCTGACGGGCAAGGTGGCCCAGGACGTGCTCGACCGGGCCGGGATAACCCTGAACAAGAACACCATCCCCGACGACCCCCGCTCGCCGTTCGTCACCAGCGGGCTGCGCCTGGGCACGCCCGCGGTGACCACTGCCGGCATGGCCGAGCCCGAGATGGCCGAGATCGCCGCCCTCATCGGCACCGCCCTGCGCCGGCGCGACGACGAGGCCGCCCTGGCCGAGGTCCGGGAGGCGGCCGCCACCCTCTGCTCCAAGTTCACCCCCTACCCGGGTTAGGGCCCCACCAGTGGCGGGAGGCACACGGGTACTCGTGTCCTACGCGGTGGTGGCCGGGGTGGCCGCCTTCGTGACGTGGGCCCTCACGCCCGTCGTGTGGCGCCTGGCCATCCGCTGGGGAGCGGTCGTCAAGCCCGACGAACGGCGGGTCCACCTGCGGCCCACGCCCACCCTGGGCGGGATCGCCATGCTGGCCGGGCTGCTGGCGGCGGTGGCCGTGGCCTCTGTCCTGCCCGACCTGGCCGCCGTGTTCGAGAACTCGTCCGAGCCCCTGGGCCTGGTCCTGGCGGCCGTGGTGATCCTGGCCGTGGGCGTGCTCGACGACGTGCGGGAGGTGTCGGCCCCGGCCAAGATGGCCGGCCAGGTGTTCGCCGGGTCGGTGCTGGCCCTGTTCGGCGTGACGATGTTCTACTTCCGCATCCCGTTCGCCGACTTCGTGGTGCTCTCGCCCGACGTCGGCTTCCTGCTCACGGTGCTGTGGGTGGTGGGCACGGCCAACGCCGTGAACCTCATCGACGGTCTCGACGGCCTGGCCGCCGGGGTCATGGCCATCGCCGGGGGGGCCTTCTTCTTCTACTCGTGGCGCCTGCTCGACGTCGGCCTGCTCGACGCCACCACCATCGCCCCCATGGCGGTGGCCATCGCTTGCGGGCTGTCGATCGGGTTCCTGCCCCACAACCTCCACCCCGCCAAGGTGTTCATGGGCGACGGCGGGGCCATGTTGCTGGGCCTGCTGATGGCGGCCGCCACCATCTCGGTAGGGGGGCGCACGGCCGACCAGTTCAGCGGCCAGACCTACTTCTTCTTCGCCCCCCTGGTCATCCCGTTCATCATCTTGGGGGTGCCCTTCGTCGACACCGGGTTCGCCATCGTGCGCCGGGCCGTCAAACGGGTGGCCTTGTCCGAGGCCGACAAAGACCACCTCCACCACCGCCTCATGGCCCTGGGCCACGGCCCCCGCCGGTCGGTGCTCATCCTGTGGGCCTGGACGGCCATCCTCTCGGGCGTCGTGCTCGTGCCCACCTACACCAACCAGGGCAACGCCGTCGTGCCGTTCATGGTGGCCGCCCTGGCCGTGGTGCTGTTCACCCTGTTCCATCCGGGCGTGCGCCAGCCCCGGGTGGCCGACCTGGCCGACGACGCCGCCGTGTGGCCCAGGCCCACCCGCCTGGCCCCGCCCCCGGCGGCCGGCCCCCCGCGTCCCCCCCGGGCCCGGCCCCGGCCCCGGCCCGGCGCG
>JBFMCT010000077.1 GCA_040754375.1 Actinomycetota bacterium | reverse complement strand
CGACGGCCCCGGTGGCCGCCCCGTAGACGACGGCCGTGGCCCCCCGGGGGCCGTGGGCAGCCGTGGGCCGGCCGGCCTGGTCGTAGGACCGGGTGGTGGTCCAGCCCCAGACGTCGGTGTAGGACACGGGGCGCCCGCCCAGGTCCACCTTCGTCGTGAGCGGGCCCAGCCCCGCTTCGGAGGCCGAGGTGGTGAGGGGGTCGCCGTCCACTGCGTAGTCGTAGGTGACGACCTTGACCGATTCGAGGGGAAATGGCCCGATCGGCCCACTCTCGTTGCGCCACTCCACGAACGAGCGTTCGCCCGGCTCCCAAGTGACCGGGGGTACTCGGGGGATCGGGGTGGATAATGACGAAATCACCGGGAAAAGCCAGTAGCAATGGAAAAGAACTGAAAATGGTAGGAAAACTAGGAAACGACCTACGGCGTTCTTGACAGGGTCGCGACTGTTGGTACGGTGGCGTAGCTGACACCGCGGGCGAGGGAGCGCGGTGCCGACCTACCCCCCAGGAGGGAGCCTCTCCGAACACGCACGCCCAGGGTGCCGTCTGCACCTCGATTGGACGCCCGTGTCCCGAGCCCCCCGACCGCTCGCGAGCTGATGCTGAAAGACGAGTGCCCGCATTCCAGGCCACACCTGATGCCCCTTCGGGGGCTTCGTCAAGGAGGCGCAAAATGCGCACACACAAACGTTCGGCGTCGTTGATCGTCGCTGTACTCATGGGGGCCGGCTCTCTGCTGGCCCACCAAGGCGGTCTCGCCTTGGCCGAAACGAACGAAGACCGCACCGACTCGGAGGCTTACACCGACGCTCGGGCCGACTACTGGGAGGCTCGCGCCGCCTATGCCGCCCGGCGGGCGGCCAGGGCCGCCCAGCGGGCCGCCGAGGGGGCCGGGGAGATCGCCGAGGCCCCGGCACCGGCTCCCGAGCCGGCCGTGGCCGAACCGGCCCCGCTGGTCCCCGGGGGCCCGACCAACGAGCAGCTGGCTGCCCTGCGGTGGTGCGAGTCGAACGACAACTACTACATCAACACCGGCAACGGCTACTACGGGGCTTACCAGTTCTCGCCCATCACGTGGTGGTGGCTGGGTTACGGGGGTTACCCCCACGAAGCGGCCCCGGCCGTGCAGGACGAGGCGGCCCGCTACCTCCACTCGATCTTCGGGTGGACGCCGTGGCCCGCCTGCTCGAGCTACCTGGGTTTCCGGTAGGGGGCCCGGGGTAGGCTCGCCGGCGACATGTGGAAGGTCGTCGCCGGTCTGGTCGTGGCGTTCTTGGTGCTGGGCCTGCTGGGCCTGGTGCTCAGGGCGGTGCGGTGGTTGATCGGCCTGGCCATCATCGTGGCCGTGATCGCCGCCCTGCTGGCTGCGGCCCAGGGCAAGAAGAGCAACTGAGGGCCGTGCTCCGCGTCAGCGGGGCACGGCCCTCAGTACCATCACGTCCTTCTTGAACGGCCACAGGTCGTAGACGCCGAGCACGGCCCTCACCAGCAGGTCGCGGGGCCCCGGGAACCGCCGTGAGGCCCGTACCGCCTGCCACCAGCTCGACGAGAAGCGGGCCTCGCGGTAGGCCTCCAGTTCGAGGCCGTTGGCGGCCAGGGCCTCGCTCATGGCCCGGCGGCTGAACACGTGGACATGGCCCGACGGCCGCTGCTCACCGAAGGGGTTGCCGTAGCGGCGCCGGGGCGAGGACTCCACGCCCGGAGGCTGCACGCCCAGCAGCAACGAGACGATCACCAGCAGCGAGTCGAGGCGGGGCGTCGACAGGACCAGGCAGCCGCCGGGCCTCAGAAGCCGGACGGCCTCCTCCAGCAGGCCGTCGGGGTCGAGCAGGTGCTCGATGCACTCCAGGCTCACGACCACGTCGAACGACGAGTCGCGAAACGGCAGCGGACCGGGCACCACGGCGGCCACCTGGGACACGCCGTGGCGCCTGGGGGCCAGGGGGGGAGGGAAGCCCACGTCGACGGCCACGCCCAGCGAGGCCCCGGCTGCGTTGGCCAGCTCGGCGGTGACGAACCCGTCGCCCGCCCCCAGGTCGACCAAGCGGCCCCCCGAGGCCAGGGGCACCAGGTCGACGGCCAAGGCGACGCGATGGTCGAGCTTGACCCTGCCGTTCTTCGTTGGCCGGTAGCCCCGGTAACGGGGGTCGGCCCCCTCCCAGCCGCCCGCAGGCCGCTGCGACGTCACCGACGCCCACGGTGGGCCCTCGACGGCGGCGGTGTCAGGCTGGTCGACGGCGGTCACGGGCGGGCCCATGATGGGGCCCCCACCGTCACGGCCGCAAGCGGGGAACCGCTAGCCGACCGAGCCCTCCATGTTGAGCTCGATCAGGCGGGACCACTCCACGGCGTACTCCATGGGCAGGGTGCGGGTGACGGGCTCGATGAACCCGTTGACGATCATGCTCATGGCCTGCTGCTCGGACAGCCCCCGGCTCATCAGGTAGAAGAGCTGGTCGTCGCCCACCTTGGAGACCGTGGCCTCGTGGCCGATGCGGGCGTCCTGCTCCTCGATCTCCATGTAGGGATAGGTGTCCGAGCGGCTGTGCTCGTCGAGCAGCAGGGCATCGCAGCGCACATGGCTCTTGCAGCCCTTGGCCCCCTCCTCGACCTTGACCAGGCCCCGGTAGGAGGTGCGCCCGCCGTCCTTGGAGATCGACTTGGAGATGATCGTCGAGGTCGTCTCGGGGGCGGCGTGCACCATCTTGGCCCCGGCGTCCTGGTGCATACCGGCGCCGGCGTAGGCCACCGACAGCACCTCGCCCTGGGCCTTGGGCCCGACCAGGTAGACCGACGGGTACTTCATCGTGAGCTTCGAACCGATGTTGCCGTCGATCCACTCCACCCGCGACTCGGTCTCGGCCCGGGCCCGCTTGGTGACCAGGTTGTAGACGTCGGGCGACCAGTTCTGGATGGTCGTGTAGGTGATGTGCGACCCCGGCTTGGCCACCAGCTCGACCACGGCCGAGTGCAGCGACTCCGAGCTCCAGATGGGAGCCGAGCACCCCTCGATGTAGTGGACCTTGGAACCCTCGTCGGCGATGATCAGCGTGCGCTCGAACTGGCCCATGTTCTCGGCGTTGATCCGGAAATAGGCCTGCAGGGGCTGGTCGACCTCGACGCCGGGCGGAATGTAGATGAACGACCCGCCCGACCAGACGGCCGAGTTGAGGGCCGCGAACTTGTTGTCGCCCGGGGGGATGACGGTGGCGAAGTACTCCTTGACCAGCTCGGGGTACTCGCGCAGGGCCGTGTCCATGTCGGCGAAGATCACCCCGAGGGACTCCAGGTCCTCCCGGTTGCGGTGGTAGACGACCTCGGACTCGTACTGGGCGGTGACCCCGGCCAGGTACTTGCGCTCGGCCTCGGGGATGCCCAGCTTCTCGTAGGTGGCCTTGACCGAGTCGGGCAACTGGTCCCAGCTGTTGACCTGCTTGTCGGTCGGCTTGATGTAATAGAAGATGTCTTGAAAGTCAAGGTGAGGCATGTTGACCGCGAACCACGGCAGCATGGGCTTGCGCTCGAACTGCTTGAGGGCGCGCAGCCTGAACTGGCGCATCCAGTCGGGCTCACCCTTCATCCACGACATCTCTTCGACGATGTCGGCGTTGAGGCCCTTCTTGGGCTTGAAGATGTAGTCCTCGGTCGGGTCGATCCAGCCCAGCTGGTAGCGACCCAGGTCAAGTTCGGTGGTTGCCATCGGGCATCAGCTCCGTGCGCAGCGACCTGCGGAAAAGGAAGAGAATTTCTCCTACGCAGATAGTAACAAACCACCGGAGCCAGGTCATCCCGCCTGTAGCTCGGGTTGCGGGTGCTCGGCCCCAGCGGGAGCAAGCCCGGTTGGGCACACTGTCGCCGGTGCCGCCCCTCCACCCTCGCCATCGTCTCGACGCCACCGTAGGCGACGTGTCGAGGGCGCTGTGGGCTAGCCGCCGAGCCCCACCGAGCGCCAGCCAGTACGTGGGCGGTGCCCTGGCCTGCCTGTCGGTGCGGTCGGCGTTCGACCTGCTGCTGGCCGCCCTGGCCCTGCCCCCGGGCGACGAGGTGCTGATGACGGCGGTGACCCACCCGGACATGGCCCGCATCGTCGAGGCCCACGGCTTGGTCGTGGTCACCGTCGACCTCGACCCGGCCACGCTCGCGCCCGGCCCTGAAGAACTGGAGCAGGCCGCCGCCCGCCCCCGGGTGCGCGCCCTGGTGGTGGCTCATCTGTTCGGCACCCGGTGCGACCTCGGCCCCTACGCCGACATCGCCGCCCGAAGGGGCCTGCTCCTGGTCGAGGACTGCGCCCAGGCCCTGGCCGGTCCGCGAGACCACGGTGACACCCGGGCCGACGTGTCGCTGTTCAGTTTTGGCCCCATCAAGACGGCCACCGCCCTGGGCGGGGCCCTGGCCTGGGTGCGCCGCCCTGCCCTGGCCGCGGCCATGGCCGCCCAGCACGACCGGTGGCCGGTGCAACGCCGCCGGCAGTACGCGGCCCGATCCGTAAAGGCCCTGGTGGCCATGGCCCTCAGCGGGCCCAGGGCCTACGGGCTGGCCGCGGCCCTGGCCAGTGGGCTGGGCACCGACGTGGGCGAGCTGGTGAGGGGGGCACCCCGGGCCGGCGAACCGGCCTTCACCGGCTGGCTCCGCCGCCGGCCGTGCGCGGGCCTGGTCGAGACCATGGCCAGGCGCACCGGCCCCGGGTTCCCAACCGAGCGCCTGGCCCGGCGGGCGGCCGCCGGCGACGCCCTGGCGGCCGCGCTGGGTGGGGGGGCCCGACCGGGCTCGGCCCTGGCGTCCACCCACTGGTTGTTCCCGGTGACGGCCCGCGACCCGGCGGCGCTGATCGCCGACCTGCGCTCGTGCGGCTTGGACGCCAGCGCGGGGGCCACCCAGATCCGGGCCCTGGGCCCGGCCCCCAGGATGCAAGCGGCGATGGCGGCCACCGTGTTCGTGCCCGCCTACCCCGAGCTGGGCCCGGACGCCATGGGCCGCCTGGCGGCCGTCGTGCGCCGCCACGCCCGCGGTGGGGGCCAGCCCGTGGGCGAGACTGCGGCCATGTCGCCTGCTGAGGACCGCCCCCTCGACCACAGCCCCGTGCACACCGCCGACCTGCCGGCCACGCCCCAGCGGGACCGGGCCATCCCGGCCACCGCCTGGGTGGAGGCGCCGCCCGAGGTGGTCGGGCTGGGGGCCGACCTCGGCCACCCGACTGCGCTGTACATCCGCCGCATCGGGGACTGGCTGGTGTGGCGGGCCGGGCCGGCGGCCCACGGCGACGCCCGCTACATGGCCCTCGACTCGGCCAACCTCTCCCGCCGGTGCACGTACCGCCTCCACCCCGACGGCCGGGGGGAGGGCACGGGGGCCGACGGGCACGTGCACCAGCGCTTCCGGGCGTGGAAGGAGTCACTGCGTGACGCACCTAGCTAGCCTGTTCGCCGCCATGGGAGCCGACGTCAAGCAGGAACAGATCGAGTACCAGCGCAAGGCGTACGACCGCCACTACCCGAAGATGGCGGCCGCCATCCGCGACCAGCTGGGCCACCCCATGCTTAGCGGTTACTACGACCGGCTGGCCGAGCGGGTGCTCGACCTCGGCGTGACGGGCACGGCCCGCCCCGACGGGCAGCCCTACCGGTTCTTCGAGGCCGGCAGCGGCGAGGGCCTGGTGGCCACGGCCGTGCAGAGGGTGGCCCGCCGCCGCGGCATCCGGTTCGCCTACACCGGCACCGACCTGAGCGAGGCGGCCATCGACATCGCCCGCACAGTGGTCGACGGCGACCTGGCGGCGGGCGACGCCACCCAGTTGGTGGCCGAGATGGAGCCTGCCAGCCAGGACCTCATCTGGGCCAAGAACCTGCTCCACCACCTGGCCGACCCGGCCGAGTTCGTGCGCCACGCGGCCCGGGCCGTCGGCCCCACGGGCCGGGTGGTGATCATCGAGCCCCGCCTACGGTGCCCGGTCCATTGGGTCAACCTCATGTGGTTTCGCCAGGAGCGCTTCCTGTGGAGCGGCTACGGGCGGACGCTGGCCGCCTTCGGGGCCGCGGGCGTCGAGGTGCTGCGGGTCGAGCCCTACTCCATGCTGCCCTTCGAGCTGGCCCTGGCCACCCGCCTGCGTTGGCCCCGCCGCCTCCTGGGCACGTCAAACCCAGCCGTGCTCGAACGGGCGGCAGCCGCCGACGAGTGGGTGTCCCGGACCTTCCCGAGCCTCGCCCTCTACCGGGTGAGCGCCCTCACCCCCGGCCCCCCAGGCGAGCCCCGGCCGACCTGATGGGGTCGGTGCCGGCGGCCGGGCTGGGTGCGACCGCCGTGCTCGTGGCCGTCGCCCTGTGGACCGCCGTCACGGTCCGCCGCTCGGGCTGGACAGGCCCCGCCCGCTCCCGCCGCCCCGCCCCGCCAGAGGCTGCCCGCCCCGCCCCGCCAGGGGCGCCCCGCCGGCCGCCCGCCGGGCCGCCAGC
>JBFMCT010000076.1 GCA_040754375.1 Actinomycetota bacterium | reverse complement strand
CTCGAAGCAGCCCGTCTCCGCCGCCTCACCTACCATCGCCAGCACACCTCGAAGCCAACCGACCAGGGACCCCGCGATGCGGACTGATCGATCCGGGATCTCTATCGCGAACTCAGAAACAGGTCACGCGAGCGGGCGAGCGGGCGATGGCGCACATAGCCTTCCTTGGTATTCGGCACCTACATCACTCACCCAACCTGACTACCACGACAGCTCGCTCCTTCATCGCAGAAAGCGCTCAAGACGGCACCCGAACGACGAGCGTTTGGGTGGCCTCACTGGCGTAGGGGCTCCGGCACGCTAGGGAGTCAGACCGGGCGGTGACCCTTATCTCGTAGTCGCCCGGTCCCTTGTACGTGTGCTCGGCAGCGATCGGGACCTGGCTCGGCCTCGTCGGGGGTGGGTCCCAGGGGCCGTAGGCGGCCTGACAGTGCGGGATCGGGCACAGGCCACCGTCGTCGCGAGAGCCGTCTCCCCACGAGATCGCCAGGCAGTATTCCGAGATCCTGGCGTCGTCATCTCGGGCGAAGCCGGTTAGGGCGACCGAGCCGCTCTCGGGGTTGATGGTGGGTGTGACCTCTATCAGGATGGGGGCGTTCGGACTGGGCGCCGGGTCCCAGTGGAACTCGCCACAGCTCGGGTCGAGGCTGTTCCGGCAGGGCATTGTGGTGGTGGGTGAGGAGCCTTCCGGCCGAAGGCCCGAGGTCGGCGGCAGGCTCGATGGGAGGGGAAGCGACGATGTAGTGGGCGTAGTGACATGCGGAGGCGGCTCCGAGGTGCTCCCCGGGACGGTGATTGGCTCGGTGGTGCTCGGCGGCGGAGGTTCTACCTCTGATTGCACCATCGGCGATCGAGTCGCAACCTCCGTGGTGTTCGAGGTTGCGCCCAACCCGATGGCGACCGACGCGGCGACCGTGAGCACGACCACCGTTGCTGCCGCTAGGAGCGACGCTTGGCGGGATCTCCGGCCTCGTCGTCCCTCGGTGAGGATCCTCTGCAGGAGGTCTTCCTGTCCAGTTGTGTCATTGCGAGGGTCAGGACCAGTCGAAGGCACTAGTCGTTCTCCTACTTCCAGGCATTGCACGGCGGAGGCTCTCAAGGGCTCGGTGGCAGTGAGACTTGACGGCTCCACTGCTTATGCCGAGTGTGGTAGCTACGTCTTCGACCGAGATGTCGGCCAAGAACCGGAGGGCTACGATCTGGCGCTGCCTACGGGGTAGGGCTCCCAGCGCAGCAGCGAGGGCAAGCCGTGTCGCTATCGCTTCGTACGGATCTGCCTCTGGCGGTGGTGGTGCGACCACCGGGCTCTGGCGCCGAACCCGGTCGATTGCCAGGTTGGTCGCTACCCTGCACAGCCAGGCGTGGGGCTGCGGGTGCCTGCGCATCCAGGTCCAGCGAATATATAGCCGGGTGAACGACTCGGCGGCCACGTCCTCCGCTAGGAACTCGTCGCCCACGATACGACGAGCGACCTGACGGACGACGGGAAGGTACTCGTGGAAGAGGGCGACGAACTCCTCATCGCTGGCTGAGGCCGTGGAACCGAGCTGCACTGCTTCTACAACGATTGGGGAGCCCGTGAGGTTCACACGCACTTGAACTTGAACGTCAGCCGCTAAAGATCGGGTTTGGTCACGTGCCCCTGGCGGTTGAGCCGCTGACGGTTCCGGCCGATGACGATCGGCTGGTCGGGTCCGCTTGCCTACGTCGGGCCCCCCGGGTAGGGCCCGCCGGACCGGGACTAACGGTCAGGCGGGGACGTTCTCGATGAGGTTGGAGGTCAGCGAGCGCAGGGCGGCCAGCTCGGGGCCGTCGCCCAGGGTGGCCAGCACGTCACGGGCCTCGCGGGCGTAGGCCCGGGCCACGTCCAGGGAGGCGGGCACGGCCCCGTTGGACCGGATGATGCGGCGGGCCTCGGCCACCTCCTCGGGGCCGATGTGGCGGCGCAGCAGGGGCCTCAGCCGGCGGCCCGTGCCGTCGGCCGCCAGGGCCCGGATGACGGGCAAGGTGTATACGCCCTCGACGATGTCGTTGCCCGCGGGCTTGCCCAGCTGCTCGTCGGTGGCCACCACGTCCAAGATGTCGTCGACGATCTGGAAGACCATGCCGACCAGCTCGCCGTAGCGGGTCAGGGTGTCGATGGTGGGGCGGTCGAGGCCGGCCGTCAGGCCGCCGATACGGCAGGCGGTGGCCATGAGGGCGGCCGTCTTGCCGCTGATGGAGGTGAGGTAGGCCTCCTCGGAGCGCTCCACGTCGAAGGCGTGGGACAGCTCCCGCACCTGGCCCTCGCACAGCGAGCCGATGGTGCGGGCCAGCAGGCCGGCCACCTCGGTGCCCAGGGAGGCGGCGATCTCCGACGCCCGGGCCAGCAGGAAGTCCCCGGCCAGGATGGCCACCAGGTTGCCCCAGCGGGCGTTGACCGATTCGACCGTACGCCGGGTGCGAGCCTCGTCCATCACGTCGTCGTGGTAGAGCGAGCCGAGGTGGACCAACTCGACGGCGCACGCTCCCATGACCACGTCGTCACCAACCGGGGCCGACCCCAGGCTGCCCGAGCACACGGCCAGGGCGGGCCGCAGCCGCTTGCCGCCGGCCGGCAGGAGGTGGCTGGCCACCGCCGTCATGAACGGGTCGGCGGCCTCGACGGCCTGGCCGAGGGCGACCTCCACGCGGGCCAGGTCACCTTCGAGCGTGGGCAGGTGGAGCAGCGATGCCAGGGCCAACATTCCCGCCGACCCTACCCTAAGCGACTGCTCAACCGTCCAACCCGAGGCGAGAACGGGCTCATCCCCGGCCCCCTAGGTGCCGACAACGTGGTATGGAGCAAGGACAGCACGGGAACTTCCGGCGGGGCGTGCGTGTTACATCTACCGTGGTCGCCGGTACACTCAGACCGCGGACCCACCCATCCCGGTAGAGGGGGTTCAGTTTGTTCGAGCGATTCACGGACCGAGCGAGAAGGGTCGTTGTCCTGGCCCAGGAGGAAGCTCGGCTCCTAAACCACAACTACATCGGCACCGAGCACATCCTGCTCGGCCTCATCCACGAGGGCGAAGGCGTGGCCGCCAAGGCCCTCGAGTCGCTCGGCATCTCGCTGGAGGCCGTCCGCAACCAGGTCGAGGAGATCATCGGCCAGGGGGGGTCGTCGCCCAGCGGGCACATCCCCTTCACCCCGCGCGCCAAGAAGGTGCTCGAGCTGTCGTTGCGCGAGGCGCTCCAGCTCGGCCACAACTACATCGGCACCGAGCACATCCTGCTAGGGCTGATCCGCGAGGGCGAGGGGGTGGCCGCCCAGGTGCTGGTCAAGCTGGGGGCCGACCTGTCCAGGGTCCGCCAGCAGGTCATCCAGCTCCTGTCGGGTTACTCGGGCAAGGAGGCGACCACCGGCGGGGGCCCGTCGGCCGAGAACCAGCCCACGGGCTCGCTCGTGCTCGACCAGTTCGGCCGCAACCTCACCCAGCTGGCCCGCGACAAGAAGCTCGACCCGGTCATCGGCCGCGAGCGCGAGCTCGAGCGGGTCATGCAGGTGCTGTCCCGCCGCACCAAGAACAACCCGGTGCTCATCGGGGAGCCGGGCGTGGGCAAGACGGCCATCGTCGAGGGCCTGGCCCAGAAGATCACCGGCAACGACGTGCCCGAGACCCTCAGCGGCAAGCAGCTCTACACCCTCGACCTGGGTGCGCTGGTGGCCGGGTCCCGCTACCGGGGTGACTTCGAGGAGCGCCTGAAGAAGGTCCTCAAGGAGATCCGCACCCGGGGCGACATCATCCTGTTCATCGACGAGCTGCACACGTTGGTCGGCGCGGGCGCGGCCGAGGGGGCCATCGACGCGGCCTCGATCCTCAAGCCCATGCTGGCCAGGGGCGAGCTGCAGACCATCGGCGCCACCACCCTCGACGAGTACCGCAAGCACCTGGAGAAAGACGCCGCCCTCGAGCGCCGGTTCCAGCCCATCAAGGTTGACGAGCCTTCGATCGCCCACACCATCGAGATCCTCAAGGGCATCCGCGACCGCTACGAGGCCCACCACCGGGTCACGATCACCGACCAGGCCATCGTGGCCGCCGCCAACCTGTCCGACCGCTACATCTCCGACCGCCACCTGCCCGACAAGGCCATCGACCTCATCGACGAGGCCGGCAGCCGCAAGGTCATGCAGCGCATGAAGACGCCGCCTGACTACAAAGAGCTCGAGGACGAGATCACCCGGGTCCGCAAGGAGAAGGACCAGGCGATCGAGAACCAGAAGTTCGAGCAGGCGGCCAAGCTGCGCGACAACGAGCGCGAGCTGCTCGACCGCAAGGCCGTCAAGGAGCAGGAGTGGAAGACGGCGGGCGTCGACCTGTTCGACGAGGTCGACGAGGAGGCCATCGCCGAGGTGCTGGCCCTGTGGACGGGCATCCCCGTCTACAAGCTCACCGAGGAGGAGACGGCCAAGCTGCTCCGCATGGAGGACGAGCTCCACAAGCGGGTCATCGCTCAGGAGTCGGCCATCCACTCGGTGGCCCAGGCCATCCGCCGCACCCGGGCCGGCCTGAAAGACCCCAAGCGCCCGTCGGGCTCGTTCATCTTCCTGGGGCCCTCGGGCGTCGGCAAGACCGAGCTGGCCAAGACGCTGGCCGAGTTCCTGTTCGGTGAGGAGAGCTCGCTCATCCAGCTCGACATGAGCGAGTACATGGAGAAGCACACCGTCTCGCGCCTGGTCGGTTCGCCCCCCGGTTACGTTGGCTACGAGGAGGGCGGCCAGCTCACCGAGGCCGTTCGCCGCAAGCCGTTCTCGGTCGTGCTCTTCGACGAGATCGAAAAGGCCCACCCCGACGTGTTCAACGCCCTGCTCCAGATCCTGGAGGACGGGCGGCTGACCGACGCCCAGGGCCGTACGGTCGACTTCAAGAACACCGTGCTGATCATGACGTCCAACCTGGGTACGGCCGACCTACGCAAAGCGGCCATCGGCTTCCAGAAGACGTCGGAGGCGCTGACCTACGAGAAGATGAAGGAGAAGGTCAACGAAGCGCTGAAGCAGCACTTCCGGCCCGAGTTCCTCAACCGCATCGACGAGGTCATCGTCTTCCACGAGCTGACGCCCGAGGAGGTCACCCGGATCGTGGACCTCATGATCAAGCGGGTGCGCGGCCAGCTGGAGGGCCAGGGCCTGCACCTGGAGCTCACCGACGCGGCCAAGATCCTTCTGGCCAAGAAGGGCTACGACCCGACGCTGGGCGCCCGCCCGCTGCGCCGGGCCATCCAGCGCCTGGTGGAAGACCCGATGTCCGAGCGGATCCTGTGGAAGGAGTTCCGCGCCGGTGAGACGGTCATCGTCGACGTCGAGAACGACGAGATCGTGTTCCGCACGATCGAGGGCATCGAGCCTCCGCCGCCGGTCGAGCTCGAGAAGTCGGCTCCGTCCGAATAGCCGCTCGCCTCTACAACTCACGACTGGTGTACGGGCCGGGGCGCACGCGTCCCGGCCCGTACCCGCGCTGGGCAACGGTGGCCTGCGCGCTGGTGCTGGCGGTCGTCACGTCGGGCTGCCACCTGACCCTGACTGCGGGGGTCGACGTGAGGGCGGACGGCTCGGGGTGGGTGCGGGCGGGGATCGGGTTCGACGAGGCCGCCGGCCGCGAGCTCGGTGGGCAGTCCGTGGCCCTTCTGGTCGACGACCTGCGCCAGTCGGGGTGGACCGTTGACGGTCCCCGGACCGAGGCCGACGGCCTCACCTGGGTGCGGGCCCGCAAGGCGTTCTCCGAACCGGCCGGGGCCACGGCCGCGGCCGCCGAGCTGAGCGGGCCCGAAGGGCCGTTCCGCGACCTGCAGGTGAGGCGCAACGGCTCGTTCCTGCGCACCCGCACGGTGTTCACCGGGATGGTCGACCTGTCCGCGGGCCTGGCCGGGCTGAGCGACCCGGCCCTGGCCGAGGCCCTGGGTGGCTTCGACCTCGGGCTCGACCTCGAAGGCCTGGGCCAGCGCTTCGGCGAGAGCCTGGGCGACGCCGTCGCCGTGCGCCTCGAAGCCCGCCTCCCCGGCCGGTCCGAGACCTGGCCCGTCGCCCTGGGGGACCAGGTCTCGGTCGAGCTCGTCTCCGAACGCTGGAACGTCCTCCCCCTGGCGGCCGCCGTCGCCGCCCTCCTGTTCGCCACCGCCGCCCTGGTCGTGGTCGCCTATGCCCGCCGCCGCGAGGCTGCCGGCTGACCGGAGCCGGGTGTGTGGTGAGGCCGACCGGCGGGGGTTGAGTTCCTAACTCACGTCAAGGTCCAGCAGCGACGAGTTGGGGAGTCGCCGGGGTCACCTGCGACCTGAGAGTACGTCCTGGGCAGCGAGTCACGCTGCGCCCGCTACCGGAAAGCCCCACACGTTCCGCAGGTGGTGTCCATCCGGACATTCCGTTAGCAGGGTCCGCCACCGCCGGCGGCCCCAAGTTCCTGAACAGGGATGCACGTGTGCCGAGGGGTTCGTCCGATCCGACGATCAGCTTTGAGGAGTCGACCTTGCAGCCGCTCCGGTCATACACCGAGCCGAACCGGAAGAACCGACCCGGCGAACCCT
>JBFMCT010000075.1 GCA_040754375.1 Actinomycetota bacterium | reverse complement strand
GATGGGGCCGGCCCGGTTGGCGGCCGTTCTGCGGGGTGTGGCGCCGTCGGTGGCCTGGGAGGCCGTCCTGGCCGGTCGGCTGGTCCTCCCGGGCGGCCGGGGCCGGGGCCGGGTCCGAGCGCCGGGCGGCGACGAAGGCCACGACCTCGTCGCCACGTGGCGCCGGCGGGCGCGGGCCACCGACGTGGAGGCTGGGTGGGAGGCGCTGCGGGCCGCGGGGGTGCGGGCCCACGTGCGGGGCTGGGCCGGCTACCCGGGGCCGCTGGACGGAGATCCCGAGGCCCCGGCCGTGTTGTTTTCCCGGGGCGACGTGGCCACCATCGAGGGCCGGCGGGTGGCCATCGTGGGTAGCCGCGACTGCAGCCGCTACGGGCGAGAGGTGGCGTTCGCCCTGGGTCGCGACCTGGCCACCGCCGGGGTGGGTGTTGTCTCGGGCCTGGCCCTGGGGGTCGACGGGGCCGCCCACCGGGGCTGCCTCAAGGCCGGCGGGGCACCCCCGCTGGCCGTCGTGGGCAGCGGGCTCGACATCGTCTACCCCAAGGCCCACCGCGACCTGTGGAAGGAGGTGGCTTCGGCCGGGGCTGTCGTCAGCGAGGCTCCCCTGGGGGCGGCCCCCGAAGCGTGGCGGTTCCCGGCCCGCAACCGGGTGATCGCCGCCCTCGCGGAGGTCGTGGTGGTCGTCGAGTCCCGGCACCGGGGAGGGGCCCGGCACACGGTGGCGGCCGCCATGGCCCGCGACCGTCCGGTGCTGGCCGTCCCCGGGCCGGTCCACAGCCTGACCAGCGAGCTGCCCAACTCCCTGCTGGCCGACGGCTGCCACCCGGCACGCGACGCCGTCGACGTTCTCGTGGCCCTGCAACTGTGCTCCCCGGCCGACCGCTCGGCCGGCCCCACCGACCCTCGGCCACCGCCGGCCGAGCCCGACAAGTCCGTCCTCGACGCCGTGGGGTGGAGCCCGGCTTCGTTCGAGGAGGTCGTGCTGGCCAGCGGCCGCTCGCCCGCCGAAGTTGGCCTCGCCTTGGCCCACCTCGAACGCGACGGCTGGGTGGCGGGCAGCGGCGGTTGGTGGGAACGCCGGTCCGATCGATCCTGACCCGGGGCTCCCGAGGCCCTTTGCAAGAAGTGACCTCTCGTGTCGTTTCTTGCCCAGGTTCCCATGCGTCGGGCCCTCGTGCGTGCTCCGAACTGCGGCGGGCGGGCTGACCGAGCGGGCCGGCAGCGGCCTCACGGGAGCGGGCGGCGGTACCGTGGTCAGGTGACCTGGGACTTCGACGGCTTCGGACGTTCGTTGGTCTCGGCCGCTCCGGCGACTGTGGCCGCCTACCGCAGCGACCTCGACCAGTTCGCCGAGTGGGCCGAGCGAGCGGGCGTCACCGGACCGCAAGCCATCACCCCCACCTTGCTGCGCCGTTACCTGGCCCACCTTTCCACCCGCCGGTTGGCCCGGCGCACGATCGCCCGCAAGGCGGCGTCGGTGCGGCGGTACTTCGAGTGGGCCCGGCGCCGCGGCCTGATCACCACCGACCCGGCCCGCCGGCTGTCGGCCCCCAGGGGCGAGGGCCGCCTGCCCCGCGTCCTCAAGGCCCACGAGCTCGAGACCCTGCTCGGGGCGGGCGAGGGGAAGGCTCCGGGCGCGGTGGGTCGGCGGGACCGGGCGGTGGTCGAGCTGCTCTACGGGAGCGGGCTGCGGGTGTCCGAGCTGTGCGGGCTGCGGACCGCAGACGTCGACCTCCGTGGGGCCCGCCTCACGGTGTGGGGCAAGGGCTCCAAGCAGCGACGGTTACCGATGAGCGGCCCGTCGGTCGACGCCCTCCGGGACTGGCTCGTCGAGCCAGGGGGGCGGGCGGACATGGCCGGCCCGGCCTCGCCGTCCGACCAGGTCTTCCTCAACCGCCGGGGCGGGCCGCTGACCCCCCGGGACGTGCGCCGCATCCTCGACCGCTGCTCGCCCGTGCCCACGCACCCCCACGCCCTGCGCCACACTTTCGCTACCCACCTTCTCGACGGTGGCGCCGACCTGCGGGCGGTACAAGAGCTTCTCGGGCACGCCGACTTGGCGACGACCCAGGTCTACACCCACGTCAGCAAGGAAAGGCTCCGTTCCGTGCACCAGGCCACCCACCCCCGAGCATGAGCACCGGGCCCACCCCCAACAGCGCCGAACCGGCCAACGGAGAGCACGCTTCCCGGTTCGAGGCGGGGATCGCCGCCCTGTGGGACGAGTACAAGGGTTCGGGCTCGGTGGATGCCCGCAACCGGCTCATCCTCCACTACGCCCCGCTCGTCAAGTACGTGGCCGGCCGGGTCTCGGCCGGCCTGCCCCACAGCATCGAGCAGGCCGACCTCGTGAGCTACGGGATGTTCGGGCTGATCGACGCCATCGACAAGTTCGACCTCGGACGGGGCTTCAAGTTCGAGACCTACGCCATCGCCCGCATCCGAGGTTCCATCATCGACGAGCTGCGTTCGATCGACTGGGTGCCGCGCTCGATGCGGGCCAAGTCCCGCTCGGTGGAAAAGGCCTACGCCCGGCTGGAGGCCGAGCTGGGGCGCACTCCGACCGACTCGGAGGTGGCCGAGGAACTGGGCATGACCGACGCCGAGCTCCAGGACCTGTTCGGGCAGATCTCGTTCTTCGGCATCGTGGCCCTCGAGGAGACGGTTTCGGCTGGTCCCGACCGGGGCGAGACGGTCACCCTGGGCGACACCATCGCCGACCGGGACATCGGGCCGGTGGGCGCCTTCGAGATCCAGGAGACCAAGGAGATGCTGAGGTCGGCTATCGGCCGCCTGCCCGAGCGGGAGCAGTTCGTCCTGGCCCAGTACTACTACGAGAGCCGGACGCTGGGCCAGATCGGCGAGATGCTGCACATCACCGAGAGCCGGGTCTGCCAGATCCACACCAAGGCCGTCCTCCAGCTAAGGGCGAAATTGGCTGAACCGCAGCGAGAATCCGCATAACCCTTGCATTCTCAGCTCGACTGATGTAATCTCACTATGGCGCTTGCGGGCGCCCCCCACTCCCCCTACTGGTCCCGTCCAGCCCTTGGGGGTCGCCCGTGCGCCGCCTGGCCGTCTTCTTGGCCGTCACCGTCCTCGCGCTGGCCGCCACGCCCGCCCAGTCCGCCGGGGCGCGTCCCGGCGGGGTCTCCTACCGACCGCCCGTCGACGGGCCGGTCGTCGACGAGTTCCGGCTACCCGACAAGGACTGGCAGCCGGGAAACCGGGGGATCGACTACGCCCCCGAGCCGGGGGCCCCTGTGCGCTCGGCGGCCGACGGCGAGGTCGTGTTCGCCGGCCAGGTGGGCGGCAGCCTCCACGTCGTCGTCCTCCATGCCGACGGGGTCCGCACCAGCTACTCGTTCCTGCAGTCGATCGCGGTCCACCGCGGGGCCCAGGTCCGCCAGGGCCAGCCCGTGGGCACGTCGGGGCCGTCGCTGCACTTCGGGGCGCGGGTGGGCGAGACCTACATCGACCCCCGCAGCCTGTTCGACGACGGGCCGCCCCACGTCTTTCTCGTCCCCGACGAGGTCCGTCAGCCGGGGACCGAGGCCGAGGAGCGCAGCGGGCTCGGCCGGTTCCTGCGCAAGCTGTTCGATGCCGGCCGGGCCACCCTGCATTTCGCGGCGGGCGAGGTCCTCGACAGGATCGAAGGCCGCTTCGACGAGGTGCTGGGTGTCATCCACTACGCCTGGCAGTTCGACAGCAAGATCCATACCTGGCGGCTGGTGCGCACCGGCTTCGACTGGTACCGCCAGCGCGGCGACTGCACGCCCGCGTCCGTCGAGCCCCCGCCACTGCCCGAGAAGCGCATCGCCGTGCTGGTGGCCGGCCTCGGCTCGTCGTCGGCCCCCGGTGACTCGGTCGACGACGTCGACCCGGCGGCGCTGGGTTACGACGAGTCGCTGCGCTTCTCCTACCTGGGGGGCTCGACCGAGCAGAATGCCTACACGGCGCGCGACACGACCATCGACCTGCGGGAACAGGCCAAGCGGCTACGGCAGCTGCTCGAGCAGGTCCATCGCGACAAACCGGGGGTGCCGGTCGACATCATCGCCCACTCCCAGGGGGGCATCATCGCCCGGGCCGCGCTGGCCGAGGAGTACGACCCCGACGAGACCGGCCGCTTCCCGCGGGTCGCCAACCTCGTCACTCTTGGCAGCCCGCACAAGGGCACCGACATCGCCACTGCCTTGACGATGCTGAGCCACACGACGATCGGCGATGTCATGTTGCAGGCCGTCGACGGCTCCGAGACCCTGCCCTTCGAGCTGGCCGGCGACTCCATCTCCCAACTATCGGAGACCTCGATCTTCCTGTTCCGGCTCAATCGTAAGGCGCTGCCCGAAGGGGTGCGCCTGACGTCGATCAGCGCCCGCGGCGACCTGACGGTCCCCGCCCTGCACAGCCGGGTAAAGGGCGGGCGCAACGTCACGGTGTCAGTCGACGGGATCCTGACCGACCACAGTGCCCTGCCGGGGTCCGACGAAGGCCGCCGGGAGGTGGCCCTGGCCGTCGCCGGCCTGCCCCCGACGTGCCAGAGCCTGGGCAACATGGTGGCCGACACGGTCGTTTCCGATGTGATCGCCACCGCTCAGGACGCCGTCGGTGCGGCGGCTTACCTGGCGGCGTCCCGGGTCGATGGCAAGAGAAAGAGGGAGTGACCGACATGGGGAAAGTCCTGATCGGTGCCGTCGCGGCGGCACTGGCGGCGGTGCTGGGTGCCTGCGGGGGAGGCGGTGGGCCCTCGCCGTCGGCCGGCAACGGTGCCGGCCGCGGTGACGGGCCGGCGGCCGACGGCGGAGGGAGCAGCTCCGGGGGTGCCCGCAAGCTGAGCCTGGACGAACGGTGGGCCTGGGCGGCCCCGCCGCCCGCAGGGGTGGGCCGACCGGCGGCCGACTCCGAGGGGGCGGCGGTGGTCGCCGGGCTGCGCCGGTTGGTACTGGTCGACGGCCGGGGCCGGCAGGTCTGGCTGGTCGAGCGGTCTCGCCTGCGCGACGTGGCGCCGGCCCTCACTCCCGACTTGGTGGTGGCGGCCACCGAGGAGGCGTTGGTCGCCTACGACCGGGCTTCGGGCCGCCCGCGCTGGGAGCTCGAGGTCGGCGAGCGGCCCAACTCGCCGGTGGTGGCCGGCGACCGGGTGGTGGTGACGACCTGGGAGGGTTCGCTGGTGGCGGCCGACCTGGCCACCGGCCGCCAGGTGTGGAAGGTGCCCCTGGGCGGAGCGTCCTTCGGTCCGGCGGCCGCCCGGGGGACGAGCGTGGTGGCTACCTTCGACACCGGCCGGGCGGCCGGGGTGATGGCCGTCGACCTGGCCTCGGGCCGCCAGCGGTGGTCGGTGCCCGTTCCGCCCGACGGGGTGAGTGCCCCGGCGGTGACGGCCGCAGGCGGCGGCCGTGACCCCCTGGTGGTGGCCGTCGTGGGTGACGCCACGGCCCGGGCCTTGTCACTGGCCGACGGTAGCGAGCGTTGGCGGCGCGAGATGGTGGGGGCGGGGTCGTCGGAGGTGCCACCGCTGGCCCTGGCCGACGGCTCGGTGCTCGCCGCCCACCGCCTGGGCGGCATGGCCCAACTGGCGGAGGCCGACGGGGCTGTCCTGTGGGAGGCCCACGTGGCCAGCGCCGCGGACCGGGGCGCCCCGGCCGGGCCCGGCCCCCAGGGGTGGTTCGCCCTGCCCCTGGTCGACGGCCCGCTGCTCCTGGCCGGCCCCGGGTTGGAGACCACGATCTACGAGGCCGACGGGGCGGTCACGGGCGTGGCCCTGGGCCCGGGCGGGCTCCTGCTGGTGGCTACCCGGGCCGCCAGCGAGAACTACCTGTCGGCCGTCGAGGGGTGGTGAGGGTGCCATAGCTCAGGCCCGTGGCGGCACGGTAGAGTCGTAGTCCCCGCAGCCCGCGGGGAACGTCCGGCTTGTCGCATCCCACGGTCGCCCACAGGGGCGCGGCGCCAAGCGGCTCAACCGATGGGAAAGGGAGGCACCGTGGCAGTCGTCACGATGAAGCAGCTACTGGAGGCCGGGGTCCACTTCGGGCACCAGACCCGGCGCTGGAACCCGAAGATGAAGCGGTTCATCTTCGGCGAGCGCAATGGCATCTACATCATCGACCTCAACCAGACGCTCGACCGGATCGAGGCGGCGTACACCTACGTCCGTGACCTGGTGGCCGACGGCGGGTCGATCCTGTTCGTGGGCACCAAGAAGCAGACCCAGGACGCCATCTCGGGCTACGCCAAGAAGTGCGGGATGCCCTACATCAACGAGCGCTGGCTGGGCGGCATGCTCACCAACTTCCAGACCATCAGCGCCCGGGTCAAGAAGATGCAGGAGTACGAGCGCATGCTGGCGGCCGGCGACTTCGAGGCCATGCCCAAGAAGGAGGCCCTGATCCTGTCGCGCGAGCTCGAGAAGCTCCAGCGCAACCTCGGGGGTATCCGCAACTTGGGCAAACTGCCCGACTCGGTGTTCATCATCGACACCAAGAAGGAGCACATCGCCGTCACCGAGGCCAACAAGCTGGGCCTGCCCATCGTGGCCGTGGTCGACACCAACTGCGACCCCGACGTGATCCAGTACGTCATCCCCGGCAACGACGACGCCATCCGGGCGGGCACCCTCATGTGCCGGATCGTGGCCGACGCCGTCGAGGAGGGCCGGCTGATCGCCGGCAAGCGCAACGCCCGCCAGGCCGCTTCCGCGCCCGAGCCCGCCTTCGACCCCCAAGCCGAGGCCCGGCGCACCCAGCAGCAGGCCGAGGC
>JBFMCT010000074.1 GCA_040754375.1 Actinomycetota bacterium | reverse complement strand
CTGGGCCGGGCTCGGGCCGCCCGCCTCGGCTGGGCCGGGCTCGGGCCGCCCGCCTCGGCTGGGCCGGGCTCGGGCCGCCCGCCTCGGCTGGGGGCGAATGAGCCTCGTGCTCGACGCTGGGGCGTTCGTCGCCCTGGAGCGCAACGAGCGCCCCATGTGGGCCCGGCTGAAGGGGGCTCTGGAGGAGGCGGGCGTGCCGCTGACCCATGCCGGGGTCGTCGGGCAGCTATGGCGTGGAGGCCCGCGCCACGCCCGCCTGGCCCAGGCTCTCGAAGGTGTCGACGTGCGGCCCCTCGACGAGCCCTTGGGGCGAAGTGCGGGTGTGCTCCTGGCCGCCACGGGCCGACGTGGTGGGCGCTGCCCTCGTACTGCTGGCGGCCGACGGCGACGAGATAGTCACGGCCGACGACGACGACGTGGAGGTCCTGGTCGCGGCGTCCGCCATGTCGAGCTGGTCCGCCCTTGACCGCTGGGGCTGGGGCCGGCCGGACGGGGGACCTTCTGCTGGCCGGGACGGGCCTGCCTGTGGTGACTCGACAACGCCTGGCGGGGGGTGCCGGCGCCTCTGGCCCGGCGCGTTCGGGTCGGGTGCCCGGCCGGTCGTCCGGCTGCGGCGCCTCCTGGCGGTTGGCGACGACGTAGGCGTCGACCCGGTCGTAGGGCGCGAGCCGGCCTTGCTGTGGCTGTGGGAGCAGGGGAGCTGGGAGTGCCATGGCTGGTCCTGGGGGGCGCCCGGTCGGGCGGAGCCCGGTAAGTCCCGAGGCCGAGGCCGGGCGGGGGACCGCTCTGCCGGCGTCCTCCTCGAGCGAGGGCCGGCCCCGGCGCTGGGGGACCGGGCGGGACGGAGCGCAACGATCGGAACATGCGGGTTGACATCGAACGTATGTTCGACTACCATGATGTCATGGCCGGGTTGGAGACGACAGCGGGTGGCGGCGAGCTGACGGCGCTGGGCGAGGCGATCGCCGCCGTGGCCACGGTCCGGCTCGACGACCTGGGCCCGGCCGAGCTGCGGTCGCTGGTGCTCGGCCTGGAGGCGGCCCGCACCCGGCTCGAGGCCGTGGCCCTGGCCGCCATCGAGGTTTTCGACCGCAACGGCGACTGGGCGGCCGACGGGGCCTACTCGACGGCCAACTGGCTGCAGGCCCACACCGGGGCGGCCCGGGCCGTGGTGGGCAGCCGGGCCCGGCTGGCCCGCCACCTGGCGACGATGCCTTTGACGGCCGAGGCCCTGGCCGCGGCCGAGATCACCGAGCCCCATGCCCGGGTGCTGGCCCGGGGCGCCCACCCCCGCACGAGGGAGCTGTTCGCCGAGCACGAGGCCCACCTGGTCGAGTCCGCCCGGCGGCTCAGCGCCGACGACCTGGCCAAGGTGATGGACCGTTGGTTGGCCTTCGCCGACCCTGACGGGGCCGAGCCTCGCCGGGAGCGGCCCGACGAGCTGCACCTCTCCGAGACGCTCGACGGGCGGGTCGTGGGGCGGTTCAGCTTCGGGCGCGAGACGGGGGCGGCCCTGGCCGAGGCCGTCAGGTCGAAGACCGACGAGCTGTTCCACCGCGACCGGCGGGCGCACGAGGCCGACCCCACCGACCCCCTGGCCGACCAGGCCCCGGCCGCCCGGCGGGCCCGGGCCCTGGCCGAGCTGGTCGAGCAGGCCATGGCCGCCGGCGAGGGGTCGCGCCGCCAGCCCTCGTTCACGGTCGTGGTCCGGCCCGGGCCCGCGGGGGACGAGCACTTCGAGACGACCGGTGGCTCGGTGGTGCCCCCCGAGCTGGCGGCCACGTGGTTGTGCGACAGCGAAGTGGCCCGCCTGGTCATGAGCGCCGAAGGCGTCCCGCTGGAGCTGGGCCGCTCGGTGCGCACGGCCTCGGCCGGCCAACGCCGGGCCCTGTGGGCCCGTGACGGGGGCTGCGCCGTCCCCGGGTGCGACCGGCCCCCGGCGTGGTGCGACGCCCACCACGTGCGATGGTGGGACAAGGGGGGCTCCACCGACCTGGCCAACCTCGCCCTGCTGTGCCGCCACCATCACCGGCGGGTGCACGCCGGGGCGCTGGAGATCACGATGGTCGACGGGCTGCCCCGCGTCCTGCGGGCCGACGGCACCGAGGTGCGCCACCCCCGGGCCGGGCAGCGAGGTCGGGGGGCGGCGGCCTCAGGCGCGGAGGCCGAGGCGGCGTGAGGCGCGCCGCCCGCCGTTCGGCCGGGCCTCGGTCCTCCGGGCATCGTGGCGCGGGGCACGACCCCCGTGTGGGGCTGCCGGGTCGCCGCGGAGATGCGTTCGAAGCCGGCGTCGCAGGGCAAGACCGTGGCCCCGTGGTACTCGCGGTCGGCGTCGGTGAGGTAGTCGGGCGTTTCGGAACCCCATGGTCGACGGGATGCCGGGCGTCCTGCGGGCCGCCGGTACCGAGGTGCGATGTGTCCCCGGCGCGGGTAGCGAGGCGCGCCGCCGGCTGGACTGCGCCTCCACGACCCGGACGGATCGTCAGGGGACCGTGCCGCGGGGGACGACCCACGTGTGGGGCTGCCGGGTCGCTGCGGAGATGTGCTCGAGGTCGGCGTCGTAGTGCAAGACCGTGGCCCCGTGGTACTCGGCGACCGCCGCGGTTAGGAGGTCGGTCACGCCGGCAGCCCGATGATCTCCGCGAGCGGCCAAGCGGAGCTGCACGTCCCGAGCGCGTTCGGCGATCGTCCCGTTGATGGGGAGGACGCTCCATGGCCGCTGGGCTGGGGCCGCCCTACTGGCAGTTGTCGACGAGGTAGGCGTCGAGGCGGTTGCTGGCGGCCACGAACTGGGGGGCGGCCAGGGCCAGCAGGGTCGAGGGCGGCAGCCGGCTGATGTCGAAGTCGGCTTGGCGGAAGCCCGCCACCAACTGGGCGAAGGCGTCCCGCAGCAGCACCACGTCGGCGCGGATGGCCGCCGGCGCGTTGTCGGCCGCCTCGGCGATGGCCGCGGCCGCCTCCTCCATGGCCGTGCGCAGGCGGGCCGGGTCGGCCAGAGACGTGTCGACCCGGCCGAAGCGCTCGTGGTAGGTGGCCACGAAGTCGCAGAAGGCGTCCTCGCCCCGGGGACGGCCGATGACCGGGCCGGCCGGCAGGGTGGGCTCGGGGGCGACCGTGGTGGTGGTGGTCGTGGTGAGGGCGGGGACGAAGGGCTCGCCGCTGCCACTGCACGCGCCCAGGGTCGCGACGGCCGCCACCGCGGCTACCACGGCACGGGCGCGGACCATGGACGTCACCCTACAAGTGGGCCGCCGAGGGCCCGTTACAGGTACTCGACGTTGGGCCCGGGGGCCAGGCGGTGGCGGGTGTCGAGCACGTGGCCGGCCTTGGCGGCCACCATCTCGAAGTCGAAGGCGTCGTGGTCGGTGAGCAGCACGACGATGTCGGCCGCCTCCACCTCCTCGGGCGTGCACTGCACCCGGACCACGGCCCGGTCGGCGTGGCCCCGCTCGACGTGGGGGTCGGCCGCCCTGACCTCGGCCCCCATGGCCACCAGGCGGTCGGCCACCACGACCGCCGGGGACTCCCGGTCGTCGCTCGTGTTGCGCTTGTAGGCCAGGCCCAGCAGCAGGGCCCGGCTCCCGTTGACGGCCTGGCGGCGCCGGTTGAGGGCCACCATCACCCGCTGGGAGACGTAGTCGGGCATGTGGTCGTTGACGTCGTTGGCCAGCTCGACGAACCGGAAGGACTGGCCGAGCTGGCGCTTCACCCGCCACGACAGGTAGCTGGGGTCGATGGGCAGGCAGTGGCCCCCGACCCCCGGCCCCGGGGTGAAGGCCATGAACCCGAAGGGCTTCGAACCGGCCGCCGCGATCGACTCCCACACGTCGATGCCCAGGTCGGCCGCGAACATGGCCAGCTCGTTGACCAGGGCCACGTTGACGTGGCGGAACGTGTTCTCCAGCAGCTTGGTGAGCTCGGCCTCCTTGCAGCCCGACACCGGGAACGTCTTGTCGACGATGGTGTCGAAGAACGACTGCACGGCTTCGAGCGAGGGGCCGTCGATGCCCGACACCACCTTGGGCGTGTTGACCAGGGTCCACAGCGGGTTGCCGGGGTCGATGCGCTCGGGGCTGTAGCCCAGGTGGAAGTCGCGGCCGGCCTTCAGGCCTGACTCCCGTTCGAGGATGGGGGCCACCAGCTCCTCGGTGGTCCCCGGGTAGGTGGTCGACTCCAGCACCACCGTGGCCCCCGGCCGCAGGTGGCGCCCGCAGGCCACCGCCCCCTGCTCGATGTAGGACAGGTCGGGCAGGCCCTCGCGCAGTGGGGTGGGCACGGTGATGATGGCCACGTCGAAGCCTGCGCACCCGTCGGGGTCGCTGGTGGCCCGGTAGCGCCCGGTGCCCAGGGCGGCCCGCAGGTCGGCGTCGCTGACGTCCTCCACATAGGAGCTGGCGGCCACCAGGCGGGCCACCCGGCCGGGGTCGGCGTCCAGGCCGACAACCGTGTGGCCGACCTCCACCGACCGCATGGCCAGGGGCAGCCCCACGTAGCCCTGCCCCACGATCACGACCAACATGGCTTCCCGCCGTCCGTTCATGCCCCGAATAATTGCACCTCAGGGCGGGCGCCGTCACCGGCTGGCCGGCCGTCGCTCCCCGGCCGCCTGGTAGCCGTACCCGCCGGGCCCGGACCGGACCTCGCCCGTGCCGTTGACGACCAGGCCGGCCACCGGGGCACGCGCCCGGTCCAGCAGCTCGAGGGCCCGCCGCAGTTGGCGGACCGTCGACAGGCCGGTGCGGCACACGACCACGGTCAGGTCGGCGTGGCCGGCTATCACCAGGGCGTCGGCCACGGCCAGGGTGGGCGGGGAGTCGACCACCACGAACGTGCCGTCTTTGGCCAGGGCGGCGATGACAGCCCCCATGCGTTCGGTCGCCAGCAGCTCGGCCGGCCCGTCGGGCACCGCCCCGGCGGGCAGGACGGCCAGCCGGGCCGCCCCCGGGACGGCCACGGTGACCACGGCGGCGGCCAGCGGGACCGTCCCGGCCAGCACCCCGGACAGCCCGGCCGCGCCGTCGATCCCGAACAGCTCGTGCTGGCGGGGCCGGCGCAGGTCACAGTCGACGACCACCGTGCGCCGGCCGGTACGGGCCATGGCCACCGCCAGGTGGGCAGCCACCGACGACTTGCCCTCGCCCTCGACCGCGCTGGTCACCTGGACCACGCCGGCCGCCCGTTCGACGGACAGGAACGACAGGGCGGTGCGCAGCGTCCTGAAGGCCTCGGCGGCCGCCGACCCCGGGGCCCCGGCGGTCACGGGCTCGGCCGGCCCCGCACGCCGCCAGGCGGCCACCTCGGGCACCATACCGATGACGGGTACCCCGGGGGCGGCCCGGGCGGCGTCCTCGGGGGAACGCACAGACTCGTCCAGGTACTCTCTGAGCAGGGCCAACGCCAGCCCCAGGACCAGGCCGAACGCCGCCCCCACCACGGCCGAGCGCACGGGAACGGGCGAGACCGGGCTGTTCGCGGGCACGGCCACCGAGATCACCCGGGCCCCGCCCTGGCGCAGGGCGCTGTCGACCTGGAGCTGGTCGAGGCGCTGGCGGAAGAGAGCCTGCTGGTCGATGAGCGTGTCCCGCTGGGCGCCGGTGGCCTCCTCCACCTCCCGTTCGAGGGCCGACACCCGTTCTTGGAGCTGGGCGGCGGCCGCCAGCAACTCCTCCACGGCCTGGGCCCGGCGCTGGTCGACGTAGGCCTCGGCGTAGGCGTTGGCCACCTCGGCCGCCCGCTGGGGCTCGGGGGCGGTGGCGATGACCTCGATGACGTCGGTCTGGTCGACCTGGAGGGCGGCCACCGGAGGGGCCTCGCCCACCCGCTGGCGGACGCTGTCGCGCAGCTGGGGGCTCTCGAAGGCCAGGGCCTCGGTCTGCACCACCCGGTTGGGGTCGAGCACGGGCACCCCTGGGCCGAACAGCGAGCTCGACCGGTCGACGGTGACCAGCACACGGGCCCGGGCCTCGTATACCGAGCTGGACAGCAGGGCCCAACCGAGGGCCGTCCCGGCCACCACGGCGGTCACGGCCAGCACCGACCACTTGCGCCGCGCCAGCATGCGCACGTAACCCCTCAGGTCGATCTCCACGACCCCGTCGCTTGTCCCGGGCCCGCCGCTTGTCCCGGGCCCGCCGGCCGGGCCGGACGCCGGGTGGGACGCCGGGTGGTCGCGAGGACCGTGGGGGGCAGGGCCCATGCTCAGGCCCGGCTCCGCAGTTGTGCCCAGGCCCGGGCGGCCAGCACGCACTCGGCTGCAGCCAGGGCGGCCAGGGTGCCCCGGGCTCCCCACAACCAGGCCGCGGGCAGGCCCGCGGCCAGGGCCAGGGCACTGGCGGCGGCCCGCGCCCCCATGAGCCAGCGGGCGGCGTCGAGGGCCCGCAGGCCGGCCACCGCTCCCGCCCCGGCCCCGATGGCCGCCCCGAACAGCGTCAGCCAGGGCATCACGGCCCGTACCGGCCGCCAGCTCTCGGCCAGCAGGTGGGGACCGAACACCGGCAGGGCGGCCCACACGGCCAGCCCGCAGGCCAGTGACAAGAGGGTGAGCCCTCCCGAGAGCCGGGCTGCGAACCTCAACAGCTCGGCCCGGGTGCGCCCGATGCGCACGCTCTCGGGCACGCCCAGGGCGGCCCCGCCCATGAGGACGACGCTGGCCGGGCCGAACAGGGTCTGGGCGGCCCGGAAGTAGCCGAGCTGGGCCGCCCCGGCCAGGGCCGCCAGCCCGAAGCTGAGGGCGTAGTAGGCCCCCGAGTTGGCCGCGAACTCCAGGCCCACCCGCCGGCAGGTGACGGCGTTGTCCCCCAGCCACCGGCCCGCCCCCCGCAGATCGGGACGCACGCCCAACGTGGCGGCGGCGGCGGCGGTCGACACCGCCCCGGCCCCCGCCCAGGCGGCCAGCAGGCTGGTGGCCCCGGCCCCACCGGCCACCACTAGGGCGGCCGCGGCGGCCAGGTAGAGGGCGACCCACAGGCCGTCGGCGAACGCCGCCTTCTCGGGCCGGCCGCGGGCGATGGCCACGTGGCGCAAGGCGTCGTGGCCCAGCAGGACGGGCATGGCGACGGCCAGCACCAGGAGCTGGGACCGCCCCGGGGCCCACAGCAGCGCCGCCGCGGCCAG
>JBFMCT010000073.1 GCA_040754375.1 Actinomycetota bacterium | reverse complement strand
TCTGGAGATCGCGCGGCCGGCGTGCGCCGAGCCGCCTCCGCCTCCGCCCACGTCCCCGCCGCCGACCTCCCCGCCGCCTCCGCCTCCGCCCACGTCCCCGCCGCCGACCTCCCCGCCGCCTCCGCCCACGTCCCCGCCGCCCACGTCCCCGCCGCCCACGTCCCCGCCGCCGACCTCCCCGCCGCCGACATCCCCGCCTCCCACGTCTCCGCCGCCCACCTCCCCGCCGCCCACGTCTCCACCGCCGGCGCCGGGGACGCCTCAGGACGTTGAGGCGTGCCGCCTCGGGGGATGGCGCAATCTGGTCGACGACAACGGCCGGCCCTTCAAGACCCAGGGTGACTGTGTCAGCTACGTGACGACCAGGGGCCGGAACCCGGCCGCCGGTTAACCGGGCCGGTCGACCAGGCCCGCTCGCAGCAAGTCAGCCAGGCATCCCCCTACTGCCGCCCCCGGCGGGTCATCGAGGCTGAAGGCCACACGGACCATCTCCACGATGTCCTCGTAGCTGTTCTCGCCCGTGCAGGCTTCCAGCACGAACAGGGCCGTGGCATTAAGCCGGTGCTGGGCCCCGTCCGCGTCGGTGAGGACGAACTCGGCCCCGCGCTCGGTCACGCTCGTCGGCTCCCGTTTGACAAGAGCCGGGCCATTGACGGCGTCAGCCGTGGTGAATTGGCCGTCGACGATGTGCACGAGGGCGGCCGGTGCGCCGTCGAAGGGTCGGACCGCGACCGTGGTCCGGTGGACCGGAGCATCGGGGCCGGCGAGCCGACCCCCTATGAAGTAATCCCTCTGCCAGTCTCCCGGGCGCCGCTCCCCGTCCGCCAGGAAGGCCGAACGGGAACGGGCCCAAGCGTGGTAGCCGGCCGCGACCCCTGCGTCGGACTCGATATCGACCACCTCCGGTCGGGCCGCTTCGATCAGCCCGAGGTCGATCGGCTGCAGGAAGCAGATCGGGTCATCCTGGCGGAACTCGACGGGTCGCCCGGGACGCAACAGCTTCCAGTTCATCGTGAACGTGACGGTGGCCCAGTCGGTCTCGACCAAACCCTCGAGAGGGTGTGCCCCCTCGATCCAGAAATTGGGGGCTCCCCTGACCGATAACCCGACGCCCGCGGGCGTACGGAAGACGAAAGGGATGTTGAAGGTCAGGATGCCGTACCCGAAGTGGTCGGATACCAACGCGCTCGCGGGGTGCCCATCGCCGAGCACCCGGACGTCGATCCCACCCGGCCCGTCGGACCCGCTCCACGTCGCCCGCAACCCGAACGGGGCCCGCACGACCCAGCCAGCGTGGTTGGCAACCACTAACGGGAGGCAGCGGCGAGCGAAGCCATGCGAGGTAGCGTCCATCCACGTCCGGCGGCGCGACGCCGGCCGGGGAAAGACATCGTCGTGGGCTGACACGGCGTAGGCCCGGAAGTCCCACGAAGGTACTGGCGGCGGAGGGTTGCGCACCCGCTCGGATCTCGCAGTCACCTTGGCTCCCATGACGAGGGGAGGACCAAGCCTAGCCAAGCGGCGTAACGCTGGCCCGGCGCCGCCGGGCCCGGTGCGCGGCCCACGGGGCCGATCCCCGCAAGACCGCGCGTCACTACTCTACGGGTGCTCCCTGATGCGCTCGTTGCTCAACTCCGTGCCATCGGCGCTGATCGTGCTGACCGTCGTCGGTGGCACCATCGGTCTGGCGCTGGGCGGGGTCGTCGCCGCCTGGAAGCTGTTCCCCAACCTGGCCGAGGGGCCGTTCGAGGACATGGCCGACGGGCTGCGGGTGGTCTACGAACTGGTCTTCGCCCTGATCCTCGCCTTCGTGATCGCCTCGGTGCTCGATACGTTCTCCAACGCCGAGGCGACCGTCGCCGACGAGGCCAGGACGCTGGCCCACATCAAGCGGGCCAATCAAGCCCTACCGGTCGAGCAGCAACTGGTGCTCGACGAAGGCCTCGGGCATTACGTACATGCCATCGCCGGCCCCGAGTGGGAGCGCATGCGCGACGGCCGAGAGAGCGCGCAGGCGGCGGCCGCCCTGGAGACCCTCTACGCCCTCTATCAGGCCTATGACCCACCGCCCGCCGCCGGGCCCCAGGCCGAGTACTACCGGCTGGCGGTCGAGCAGCTCGACGAGGCCAGCTCGGCCCGCCGCGAGCGCCTGGGACTGAGCTCGAACGAGCTCCCCTCCCTGCTTCGGACCGTCCTGCCCATCGGCGCGGTGCTCCTGCTCGTGCTCGAGCACCGGCCCCGCATGGCAAGGCGCGCCCAACTGGTCCACATGGGGCTTCTCGCCGCGGTGGTGTCGTTCTCCTACCTGCTGACGGTCCTGCTCGACTACCCCTTCGCCGGCGATGTCTCGGTCAGCAACGAGCCGTTCAAGCAGGGTGCGCTGGCCGAGTTTTGGAGCAGCGACACGCCCCATGAGCTGGGCCCGGGAGAGCGCCAAGAGGCCCTTCGCACCGGCGATCTGGTCGGGGTCTGGAACTCGGCGTCGTTCGGCCTGGTGGTCTTCCGCCAGGACGGGGACGAGGTGCGAGGCGTGTACCGGTTGGCCCAGGGGACAGTCGTCGGCTCGGTAGGGCCCGACGGCGTGTTCCGCGGGTGGTGGTGCGACCTGCCTGGCCGCCAGCCCGACGACCATGCCGGCGACGTCGAGTGGAGGCTGGTGATCTCCTCAGACGGAGAGATCGTCTACGGGAGCTGGCGCAACGGGACCACCGAGCCCTTCCGCGGGGGCTGGGACCTGGAACGGGTGGGCGGCCCCGAACCCCCCGACCTCGCCCCCCGCTTCGACGACCCGGCCGCCTTCTGCCGCCGCCCCTGACCCCGCTTAGCCTGCAGGGGCGGGGGCCGGGGCCAACGCCCCGTACGGATCGAACAGGGCGGTGCCGCACCCGCCGCACGTGCCGGAGGTGGCCGGGGTGACGGCGTCGCAGTCCGGGCAGAAGATGACCCGTTGGCGGGGGGTACCGCACTCCCACAGCCCGGCGAAGTGGCTGTACTGCCAGCGGTTCTCCGAGAGCAGGCGCATGGCCTCCTGGTGCTCGTCGCTGGCGAAGAAGGCCTGGGCGTCAGCCGCCGTGTGCCAGAAGGCGACCAGCGTGTAGTGGGGCCCGTCACTGAGGTTGTAGCGCCGGATGAACCCCGGTGCGGTCGCCAACCTCTCCATCAGCCCGGCGGCCGTACGCCAGAAGCCGGCCGCCCGGTCAGGGTCGGCGAAGGTCGCCTGCAGGACCAGGATCGCTCCCGCGGCCTCAGGGCCGAGGTGGCGGTCGGGGCCCTGCTGGGTGGCGAGCATCGTAGGCACGACCTGGACCCCCTCGATGGCCAGCATGCGGCCGATCACGTCTGGCGGCGGTGGCTGCGTGAGCAGCTCGACCATGGATGCCTCCCGTTCAGTAGTGCTCCGACACTATGTCGGATGAATATGCGGACTGTAGGATGAACTCGTGGCCGAGGTCAAGGGCAGGCGTCGTTACTCCTCACCGGTGCGCGACGAGCAGGCCGCCCTGACCCGCTCGCGCATCCTCGACGCCGCCGGCGAGCTCTTCCTCGAGCGGGGCTACGCCCGCACGACCGTGCAGGACATGGCGGACCGCGCCGAGGTCGCCCGCGACACCGTCCACGCCGTGTTCGGCAGCAAGGCGCGCGTCCTCACCGCTCTCATCGACACCCGCCTGGTGCCGGGCGACGGCCCCGCCAACATCACCGAGACACCCCCGGCCCAGGCCATCAGGGACGAGGTCGACCCCCGCCGGCAGATCGAGCTGTTCGGGATCTGGGCCGCCGGGGTGTCGGCCAGGCTTCGCCCCGTGTTCGAGATCCTCCGCACCGCGTCAGCGGTCGAACCCGAGATGGCCTCCGTGTTCAAAGAGATGGACCGCTACCGGCTCAAGAACATGCAGACCTTCGCCCGCTGGTTCGCCGCCCGCGGCCCCCTGCGCGTCAGCACCGAGCGGGCCGCGGAGATCATCTGGGCCCTCGCCAGCCCGGACGTGGCTCGCATGCTGTGCGACGAGCTCGGCTGGTCCGAGGCCGAGCACTCCCAATGGCTGGCCGACACGCTCGCCCGGGCTCTCCTTGCACAGACATGAGGGTTCCCTCCACGAGGGTTGGGCTGCTCCAGGGTCTCTCCTCACCGTCCGGGTGCCGAGGCCTCCCCTGAGGGGGTGCGGCCCGTCCTCTCTCGGGGGTCAGTGGTGATCTTCGCCCACCCCACTCGGGCGTTGCCCGGCGCAGCCGCACACACACCCTCTCCCATCCCTTCACCGCGTCGCCGGTCCCGTGGTGGAGATCCCGGCGTGTTCGGGATCGGGTTCTCGATCACGATCTGCGGTCGGGGCATGTCCGGTCCAGGCCAGGAAAGTGGTGAAGTGCGCGCGGCAGGAGTCACGGAAGCTCCAGCCGGACACCGGAGCGCTCGGCGTCGGTGGAGTCGGTGAGTGCGTTCGTGGCGACGAGGTAGCCGTCCACCGCGGCGCGGTCCTGCCACGGCATCCCCGCGGTCCAGCGCCAGGCGTGGGCGAGGGTGCGCACGTAGAGAGCGGTACGACCCTCTCGTGACAGCGCCCGCAGCGCGGTGAGGTACTCGTTGCGGAACACGATGGGGATGACCAATCGTGCGAGGCCGGCGGCGCTCAGCTGCGCGCACATAGCGGCACGGGCGACGCGGCCGTTCCCGTCGTCGTAGGGGTGGACCTCGGAGATCAGGAACAGCTCGAAGGCGGCTCGAGGGAACCCGGGGGCGAGGTCGGCGAGCCGCCGGAAGCCCTCGATCAGCGTGCCCTCCACGAGGGTGGGCGCGACGAAGACGTAGGAGCCGGCCTGGTTGGGCTTCTCCTTGAACTGACCGGGGCGCTGCTCCGGGCGCCCACCCATCGCCAGCCGGTGCCGCCGCTCGAGCAGCGCGAACAACTCGTCGGAGGTGGTGGGGACGGCGGCCCGCAGCTCGGGATCTCGAACAGCCTCGAAGGTGCCGAGCACGTCGTGGGCGTCCTCCGGGCGCTCCTCGGGGATCTCACCCGACGCCACGATGGCCTCGGCCTCGTCGATCGAGAACTCGGTGCCCTCGATGAAGTTCGAGAAGTATGCCTCGAAGAAGGGCAGCGATGTCGCGGGTTCGTCCGCCAGCGCGGGCAGACGATCGGGGACGTCGAGGTCATCTGGTAGGGCCGTCAGGAACGAGGCGAGCTCATCGAAGCGGGCCACCCGATCGGGGTCGTACTCGTGCCCCGCAGCGCGTGCGGCCAACAGTCGCCCGGCACCGGCTCGAGCCTCACGGGTCCCCACCGCGACACCGATCAGGTCCTCCACCTGTCGGCGCCGCTCGGGCACGCCCAGCTCGTCACAGACCTCCAGGGCCCGGGCGCGCAGCGACAGGAGCCAGCCGTCCGGTCGACGCTGGGAGGTGCGGACGATCCAGTCCTCGAGGTCGGACCGGGACAACGTGCGGGCGAGCTGTCCGCCCCGGCCGCGTGACACAGCCAGGTTGTCGACGAGCGTGCGGGCTTCGGAGGTGATGCGCAGCCCTTCGGCCCACCCGAGGTCATCGGCCAGCGGACCGGGCCCAGTCCGAGGTGCGATCACCAGGCCGGGAAGCTCGACGCGCTCCTTGCGTTGCGTCGACACCACCGTAAGGACGCCCGCTGCCGGCATCCCGCCCTCCGCCGCGGAGCGGTCGGCGATCAGCGCGTCGGGCACCAGCCGGGCCACGATCGCCCACCGGTTCCGGGCCACCAGCTCGACCGGGTCGGCACGGAGGTCAGCGGTGTAGAGGCCCCTGGCGAGCCGACGGATGCGGCCATCCCTGACGCCACGCGACAACGTGGCGACGCTGGCGACGTCGCCGAAGAACACCGATCCAGGCGTGGTCGGCCACGGAGTAGTGGGCTGTCTCGGCATCGGATTCCGAAAGAAACACCGGCGAGAGCCACCTTAGCGAAAGAAAGACCGCCGAGAGCGGACCCACGGGACCAGGATCACGCCCGAGAGCTATCGCTCAGGGCATCGAGGGATCGGGAAGCCGCCCAAGCGGGCGCTCGATCTCGATCCGGCCGCGGCGGTCAGCGCTGGCGCCGTGAGCGCAGTGGTGTGCCCGCGGCGCGCGCCCGGTTGGTAGACCCCACGGCCCTTTCAGAACACCCGTTCCCCGAACTACACTGGCGTAACTCTGCTCGGGTCCGAGGAGGTCGTCAGGATGGACAACCGGGAGATCGCAGCTGCGGTGTGGATGGGCGCGCGGCGCGAGGCTGAGCAGGAGCAGGAGGAGGCGCGGCTGCGGCTTGTCAGGAACGCAGGACTGCAGGGACCCGACGATGACGGTCGGCAGCTGGACCAACGGGAGTTCGAGGAGACCAAGCGAGCCCTGCGCTGGCTCGCAACCTGCCAGATGGGCTGGTATCGCAACCGAGGAGGCCAATACCGAACGGACTTGCTGGACATGCTGGGCGACTTCACCAGCCACGGCCTGCCGGCCGAGCACGGCATCGAGATGCATGTCGCGCCGGACGGCCAGCGCTGGTGGGCGGGCCGGCGAATGGTCACCGGGTGGTACTTCGCGATCGGCGCAGCTGGTCCGCCGCCGGACCAGTGGGAGTACGAGGGCGAAGCCCCGCCCGGCGGCTTCCCTGGCCAACACCCCGACTGGGGCGCCGGACCCTTCTCCTTCGACGCCTGCGCGAACTGGTAGCCAGCGCGCAGAGGTCCCTCGGACCGTCAGGCTTGGTGAGGCGTCGAGCCGGCTTCCGGGTCCGCGTGCACCGCTGCTGTCCGGCGCCAGTCCCGGATGAGTTGGTCGCGCGCAGCGTTGCTCACCCAGTGGCAGCGTCCTGCGCGATCGCGCGCAGGTACTCGACAAGGTGCTCGTCTTCGGGGGCATGGGGGTACGCGGCCTCGAACGCCTCCACGGCGGCCTCGGGACTGGTGAAGGCGCACATCGGCCAGAGCAGGACCATGTCTTCACGGTCCTGAGGGTCGGCGCGGTAGAGCTTCATGACGAAGACCACCTCCGGCGCCGGTGCCCGCACGACGAGGGACTCCCGCTCGTAGACGACGGCGGCGTCCTCCATCGAGGCGCCGGCGGGCCAGAAGGCGGCGGCCGCGTCGTTGAGCCAGCCGCTGCGCAGGTCGTGACGCCGACCGACGGCCTCAATGGCGCCGTCAAGCTCCGGGTCGAGCCGGCGGGCGCTGTCGACATCGCGTGTCGCGACACGCTGTGCGTGCCACAGCAGCCATGCGCCGCCAACCATGACCACCTCGGCAGCGACGCCGAGGCGCCGCAGCTCGGCGGCGAGCTCGTCGAACAGAGCCTCGAGCTCGCCGCGGTCGCTCAGTAGCCCCGGACAGCTGACCACCTATGCTGGGCTTCCCCCCAGAACCCGGACACAGTTCCTATTCGGCTATTTGGTCCAACCATAGCTGCTCGAATTCTTCCGGTGGGATATAGCCAAGCGAGCTATGAAGGCGAGTACGATTGTACCATATCAGCCACTCAAAGATGAGTGGTCTGGCCTCGGCCTTCGTGGTAAAGTCGGCATCGTCGACAAGTTCCCTCTTGAAAGAGGAGAAGAAGCTTTCGGCCATAGCGTTGTCGTACGAGTCGCCGACGGACCCCATCGACTGGGTAATGCCGAGGGCGGCGCAGGTTTTCTTGTAGGCGTCGCTGGTGTACTGGCAGCCCCGGTCGGAGTGGAACCGCAGGT
>JBFMCT010000072.1 GCA_040754375.1 Actinomycetota bacterium | reverse complement strand
CGGAGGCCGAGGGCGCGTCGTGTGACATGTGCACACTTTCGCGACCACCCCGCGCGACTCCTGCTTACAACGGTGAATTCTTCAGAGATCCGTGTCAGGCCGCCCGCTGACCTGAACACTTACCGTCTGATTCCCCTGAACCTGCCGAGCTCTCCGCATCCGAACTGCTACAGCAGCTGGGTCTTGTCGCGGTTGGCGGCTTCGTTACAGGCTTTGTCGGCAGCTGGGGGAAGCGCATCGGTCATGGTTTCGGCGACTACCTGACCATGGGGCTGATCGGAGCCGGCCTGTTCGTTGTCGTCGTCCTCGCCCGCGCGTTGTTGCGAAGAGCCTGGGCCAAGACCGGCTACTAACGGGACGCCGTTATGAGCTCGTGGGCGCTGCCCCTGGTGCGTACGTGAGCGGGCATTCTTATCTGGGCGAAGCCAAACTGTAGGAGTGCCATCGAAGGCCCTGTCGGTTGCATTCTGGATCACCATCGTCGGCGGAGGCGGGCTGGCCGTCGACTCGATCGTCCGCCTCCCAGTCGGCGCCGCTCTCGCCTCGTTGGTGCTCTTTCTTGCCGGCGCCGTTACGGTCGTCATCGTGGCGCTGAGGGATGCTCGCCGGCGCGGTGTCGGGTTCGGAGTGGCACTGTGGCAAGGCGTCCGCCAAGGCCTGAGTTGGGTCTGGGCATTCATGCCCTGAGCGGACTGACGCCCTGTCGTTATGGCGCAAGCCCCAAGGCGACACGGAGCGCCCGCACCGGGCACTCGGAGCTATGCCGCAGCGCGGTCAACCCAAAATGCGAACTCGGAGTCCACGAATGGATTCGAAATCCTTGGTGTTCCGTGTCGCTAGCCCAAGGTTGCGCTCCAACGCCGTCGCGGCGATCAGGGCGTCGGGCAATCGGACTCCCGTCTCTCGTCGGATGCGGCCGGCTCGTTCGGCGATGGCACGGTCAACGGGAACCTCGCGAAAAGCGGCGAGCACACGGCTGGCGAGGTCGGTCCCCGTCGCCCCCGCGAAGAGCTCGGCACGCGTGATCACGGAGTAGTGGAGGCGATGACGACCGGCCTTGAGCTCGGCGGCGCCGCGAAGGTGGTCGATGAAGACGTCGGTGTCGACGAGGATGTCAGCCACGGTCCCAGTCGTCGCGGCTGGGCGAGCGGGCCTCCGGATCCGCGCCGAAGGTCGACGCCAGAGCAGCGGCGGCGTCGGGCGCGGCATTGAGGTACGCGTCGAGCGCCCGCCGGACGACCTCGGCGAGCGTGACACCCTCGGAGCGGGCGATCTCGTCGATCAGGCGCCGCTGGTCTTCGGTGAGGTACACCTGTGTACGAGTCGCCGACATACAGCATGAGTGTACAGCACCGGGAAGCTCGCCGGACATTCGGGAACTGCCGATCGGCGCTGGTCGGCGCCGGGGGCGTGCCTCGGGGACGGGGCCGGCCCTCCGACCGTCGCACGCACGCAGAACGACCGTTCGTGGGCGGCCGGCGACTTCCTGCCGCCGAACGCAACGTCGTACGCAGTCGACGATCCGGAACTCGACCACCCGCTGGCGGTCGAAGTCGACCGCCAGAGCTCGGAGCAACGCCTTGAACTGTCCCTGTAGGCCACGCCCATCCACCTGGGACGGTCGGGGCGCCCTGTCTTGCAAACATTTTGCTAACGAACTGGGCAGAACAGAACGGATTACGTGCTACCAAGCATCACGGCGGTTACCTAACAGTGCTGCTCACGGGCACTATCCAAGACTGGCAATCACTAAATGGCACGCTGATGTCGCGCTTTTACTCCCAAGGTGCGGGGTTCGAGACCCCGGCGGCCCACGACGGGTCAGAGCGTTGCGAGCTCGCGCAGCAAGGTGCCGTGGCGGGCGTTGCTGGTGTCCTGCTGGTACGAGAAGACGGCCACCCCGGCGGTGTGCTCAAGGGCCAGGCGGGCCTGGACGAGGCTGGCGTCGACCGGGTTCAGCCAGCCCCCGATGCCGGTGGCCACCGCCCCCGGGCCCTGGTCGAGCTCGGACGCGAACGCCAGCCACTGGCGGAACCAGCCCGCGTGTTCAGCCACCGCCTCGCGCATGTAGACCATGGGCACGGCCAGGTCGACCAAGCCGTCGGACACCCACGCGGCCCAGTCCTGGGCGTAGTCGGCGTAGGCCCGGGTACCGCTGAACCCCCCAGGCGACGCCGAGGGGCCGGCCTGCTGGGCGATCACGGCCGCGCTGAGCAGCGCCCCGGGCCGGGTCCCGGCCAGGGCCCCGCGGGCGCGCTCGACGATCGTGCGGCTCTGCTCCCGCTTCCATGCCGTCCATCCCGGGTCCGAGGCCGCGGGCGTGCCCTGATGACCGGTCTCGGCCCGGAAGCGTTCGAGGGCCCGGGGGTGGTAGCCCCACTGGGCGCCGTCGTAGCGCACGTAGTCGAGGTGCACGCCGTCCACGTCGTACCGGCCGGCGATGTCGGCGACGACGCCCGCTACGTGGTCTTGCAGTTCGGTCAAGCCGATGTCGAAGTACTCCCGGCTCTGGGTGCCCGAGGCCGAGACCGTCATCCACGGGTCGGCCGTACCAGGCCCGTGCTCGCGGGTGACGTGGCCGGCGGGCAGGTCGAGCCCCCGGTAGGACTCGTGCCAGGCCGTGGCCACGGTGAACCAGGCGTGGACCTGAAGGCCCCGGGCGCGCCCGCCGGCCACCGCGGCGGCGAGCACGTCGAAGCCGGGGTCCAGGGCCGGGTCGGGTGTGGGGGGCAGCACCTCGGACCGGTAGTAGGCGTCGTGACGGCGCACGACCTGTACGAACACCGCGTTGAGCCCCGACGACGCCGCGTCGTCGAGCACGCGGTCGAGCCCCGCCTGGGTCTTGAGATCGTCGCTGAAGAGGTGGGCCCAGGCCGCCTTGAGGGGCCGGGGCAGCTCGACCTGGGCCACCGGCGGGGTCACGGGCGGGGGCACCGCGGGAGCCGTGCTCGCCTGGGGCGGTCGCGGAGCCCCTTGGCCGAACTGGCCGTTGCCGGTCGACGTACACGCACCGGCCACGAGGGCGAGAGCCACCAGCACGGCCCCCTTCAGGCTGTGCTTGCCGCGCTGGAGCACCGAGGCGGTGCCTCAGCGCGACGCGAACGCGCGCGCTGGGCTCATGGTTCCAGTCTGGCCTGGCGGCCGCACTGAGCGCGTTCGCTCCCTACCAGCGGCAGAATCTCGCATGGCCCGGTTCGTGGGACGGGGGCGGGAGGTCGCGCAGTTCGAGGTCGCGCTGGCCCGGGTGGCAGGGGGCCGGGGCGGCCTGGTGCTCGTGACGGGGGAGGCCGGGATCGGCAAGACGCGGCTGTGCGAAGAGGTGACCGACCGCGCCGGTGCCGCCGGCGTGGCGGTGGGCTGGGCCCGCTGCTGGGAGGCGGGGGCACCACCGCTGTGGCCGTGGGAGCAGTTGCTCGGTGAGCGGGGCATGAGGACCGGCCTTCCCGAGCGCCCAGCGGGGTCGATGGGCGAGGAGCCGGAGCTTGCCCGCCTACGGTTCTTTGACGAGACGGCGGCGTCGGTGGTGGGCGCCGCTCGTGCCCAGCCCTGGCTGCTGGTGATCGACGATCTTCACTGGGCCGACGTGGCGTCTCTGCTGCTGCTTGCCTACCTGGCACCGCAGTTGCGGACCGCCCCGGTGCTTGTGGTGGCCACCATCAGGGACGGCGAGGTCGGACCGGGGTCACCGCTGCAAGAGCCGCTGACCGACCTCGGCCGCCACGCGTCCTTCACCTCTCTCGGGCCCATGGCTCCCGACGAGTTGGCCTCCCTAGTCGACCCTGACCCCGACCCTGGCTTTGGGCCGGGTCCCGTGGCGAGTGTGGCCGGCACCGCGAGCACCCCCGGTCTGCCGTCTGGGCCTGGCACCGGGATCGACCCGGGCACCCTGTTCGAGCTCTCCCGAGGAAACCCCCTGTTCGCCCGGGAGCTGGCCCGCCTGCTGGGGCCGGATGGCATAGGGCCCGCGGCCCCGCCACGAGGCGTCGGCGGAGTGCCTGTCCCCCCGACCGTGCGGGCCGTCGTGACGCACCGGCTGAGGAGGCTGTCCACCCCGTGCCGCGACCTGCTGTCGGTGTGTGCCGTGGCCGGCCAGCCCTCGGTCGAGCTCGTCGAGGCGGTCAGCGGTCTTGACCGCGCCGCAGTCCTCGCGGCGGTCGACGAGGCTCAGGGCGCCCGCGTGATTGAGGCTGCCGGTCTGGCTGTCTACGCATTCACGCACCCGCTGTGGAGGGCCGCGGTGTACGAGGACCTAGGGGTGGCCCGCCGCGTACGCCTGCACGAACAGATCGGGCTGGCCCTGGAGCAGAAGGCGGGCACGGGCCGCGAGGTCGACTCAGCCATCCTGGCCCACCACTTCGTCGAGGCCGGCCCCGGGGGCGGTGCGGGGCGAGCCGTCCCCTACGCCGTGGCGGCGGCCGAGGCCGCACGGGCCCGGCTGGCCTTCGAGGACGCGGCCGCTCTCTACGAAACAGCACTGGCCAGCCTCGACGAGGCGCCGACGGCCGCTGACCGGGCCGAGGTCCTGCTGGGCCTAGGCGAGGCCCAGGCCGCGGCCGGCTGGATGGCCGACGCCCGTGAGAGCCACCTCGCGGCCGCTCGGCTCGCCCGGGCCCACGGTCGCCCCGACCAACTCGCCCGGTCTGCCCTGGGCCTCGGGGGCCGGAGCGGGTTCGAGGTCGTGCTGGCCGACCGCGAGCAGATCGACCTGCTCGAAGAGGCGCTCCGGGCGACCGAGGGTGGGCCGGCAGGCCTTAGGGCGCTGGTGGCCGCCCGGCTATCGGTCGCGCTGTCGCTGACGGGCGCTGACGAGCGGCGCCGGGCGTTGAGCGAGGAGGCCTTGGTGTCCGCCCGCCGTTCGGGTGACGACACGGTGCTGGCCGCCTGCCTGGCCGCCCACTGCGACACCATCGCCGGGCCCGAGGGGAACGACCGGCGTCTGGCGGCGTCGACCGAGATCATCGCCTTGGCCACGGGAGCAGGTGACGCCCCCACCGAGCTGCTCGGCCGTCGGCTACGGCTGGTCGCCCTCTTGGAACGAGGCGATATGGGCGGCGCCGACGCCGAGATCGAGGCCTACGCCCGTCTCGCCTCCGTCGTCGGCCAGGCCGCCTACCGGTGGTACGTGCCGCTGTGGCGTGCCATGAGGGCCCTGATGCGCGGGGACATCGTCGGGGCGGAGCGGTTCCTCGGTGAGGCCCACGATCTCGGGGTCGCGGCCGGGAGCGGCAACGCCCACATCCTGGTCGAGGGCCTCCGCTGGTTCGTCATGCGGGCCAAAGGTGACGCTGAGGGCCCGTTCGCCGTCCTCGGCATGCTTTCCGAGCTCGAGCCGGTGCTGGGCGCCCAGATCAGGGTGTCAATGGCAGTGGTGCTGGCCGAGGCCGGGCGCCTCGACGAGGCCCGGGCCGGGCTGGACAGGCTCGCCCAGGCGTTACCGGCTCTTCCCCGCGACTCCGAGTGGGTGGCGGTCATGGGCCAGCTGGCCGAGTCGATCGCCATGGTTGGGGGACACCCGGTCGCCTCCTGGGCTTACGACGCGTTGCGGCCATTCGGCCATATGTGCGGAGTGGAGGGGATCGGGGCGGTGTGCTGGGGGTCCGTGGAGCGGCCCCTCGGCCTGCTGGCCGCCTCGCTCGGGCGCCGGACCGAGGCCGTAGCCCACTTCGACGCCGCCGAGCGCGCCAACCGTTCGTTGGGGGCGCCCTTGCTCGTGGCCACGACCTTGAGCGAGGGGGGCTTGGCCCTGCACGACTCATCGCGCCTGGCGGCCGCGCTGGCTGCTTACCGCGAGCTGGGCCTCGGGGCGAGGGTGGCCGAACTCGAGGCGCACCTGTCCGGGACGGGGGGCGAGAACGTCTTCCGGCGCGAGGGCGACGTGTGGGACCTTCGATTTGCGGGCCGCAGCGCCCACCTGAAGGACGTCAAGGGCCTGCGCGACCTGGCCCGCCTGCTGGAGCGACCGGGTACCGAGATGGCTGCCCTCGATCTGGCGGGGACGGTCGGGGCACCGCACCAGATCGACATCGGTCCCGTGCTCGACGAGGGTGCCCGCCGGGCCTACCGGGCGCGGCTGGCCGACCTCGACACCGAGTTGGAGGCGGCCGACGTCGCGGGCGACGCCGCCCGTTCGGAGCGGGCTCAGAAGGAGAAGGAGGCCATCGCCGCCCAACTGGCCGGAGCCGTGGGGCTGGGAGGCCGGGCACGCCGGATGGGGGCGAGCAGCGAGAGGGCTCGTCAGGCTGTGACCTGGCGAGTCCGCGATGCCATTGGCAGGGTCGCGGCTGTCCACCCCGAACTGGGCGAGCACCTCCGGCGCTGCATACGCACGGGGACCTACTGCGCCTACGAACCGCCGGGGCCAGTGACTTGGTCGGTCTGAACGCACCCTCGCGGCCGTGAGGAACCTCCTCACGCCATGGGGGTGACTGCTCGACCGAAGGAGATGCAGATGGCCAGGATCAGCAAGCAGGAAACGGCGACCGTCTACGAGATGGAGGGCTTCGAGGGCCGCTATGAGGACCTGGACGGCTATACCGTCGGGTGGGAGTCCTACACCGAGGACGCCGACCCCAGCCCACTGTTCGCCGGCCTACCCGGGGACCGTTGCCAGTGCCCGCACTGGGGTGTCGTGCTCCGCGGCACCCTGGTTTACACCTACGACGACGGCTCTGAGGACGTAATCGGGGCGGGCGAGGCCTACTACGCCCGGCCCGGGCACCTGCCCAGGTTCACCGCTGGGACCGACGTGGTCGAGTTCAGCCCGACCGACGAGCTGGCCAAGACGATCGAAGTGGTCATGTCCAACCTGGCGTCGATGGCCGGCGCAGGCGGCTGAGCCCGCTACCCCCTCAAACCCGCGCGGGAAACGTGGGCGGAACGCCCACGTTTCCCGCGCGGGTTTCGCGGGGTTTCGGGTATGGTAACCAGATCGTTACCGATACTGGACAGGCGCAGGACGTTCCCCGGGGGGGCAAGGACCCGTTCGGTGCCTTGGGCGACCCGCACCGGCGCCGGATCCTGGCCCTGCTGGCCGAGGCGCCCCGGCCGGTGGGGGCGCTGGCCGAGGCCCTGCCCATCAGCCGGCCGGCGGTGTCGCGCCACCTCCGGCTCCTCAAGGAGGCCGGCCTCGTGGAGGAGGAGGCCCAGGGCACGCGCCGTATCTACCGGCTGCACGACGACGGCCTGGCCGCCGTCCAGCGTTACCTGCTCGACGTGTGGGGCGAGGCCGCGGCCCGCTTCCGCCTGACGGCCGAGAACACCCGGTGACCGAGCCGCTACGGGTCGAGCTCGACATCGCCTGCCCGCCCGAGCACGCCTTTGCCACCTGGACCGAGCGGTTCGGCTCGTGGTGGCCCCGGGGCCACACGGTCAGCGGCGACCCCGGCTCGGTCGTGTTCGAGGGCCGGCCCGGGGGTCGCATCTTCGAGCGCACCCGCGACGGCCGAGAGATCGAGTGGGGCGAGGTGACCGGCTGGGACCCACCTCACCGGCTGGCCTACCGCTGGCACATCCGCCGTGACCGGGCCGACGCCACCGACGTCGAAGTCCGCTTCGAGGCCGGTGACCGGGGGATGACCCGGCTGGAGATCACCCACACGGGCTGGGAGCGGCTGGGGGCTGAAGCCGAGACCTGGAGAGACGCCAACCGCGGCGGGTGGGCCGGGCTGCTGCCCGTCTTCGCCGCCGCCTGCACCGTGGAGGTTGAACGATGAGCGCAACAGCTACCGGCAGCGGCACCCCCGAGGACCCGTGGGCCCTTCGGACCCCACCGGGCACCGGGGAGTTCCAGGTCTACCGCGACAGCGCGGCCGAACCGGCGGAACTGGTCTGCCAGGTGGGCTCTACGAGGCTGCGCTACCTGGCCCGGTGCCTGGAGGACGTACCGGCCATGCTGGCCCGCCATGGCGACTGGATGGAACTGGGCAGCGCCGACGAGAACAAGCCGGCCAAGGAAGGCACCCTGGAGGCATGGGCCCGCGCGGCCGACAACCCGGTGGGCGGGTGGTACGGGCTGCGCAAGGGCTACCGGGGCCGGTTCGCCATGTACATCCCCCCGCTGCTCGAACACCTTGGCCTGGTCGAGCTGGAGCACAACCCTCGCAACAACCGCATCCGCGCCCGGTAACCGGTCGCGGGTCGCCCGCCTCGGACCAGAATCACGCACCGACGGCGAGCTCAGCGCCGAGCCCAGCGGTTACTGCACCGGCGTATGGGACGCGGCCACCATCGCCCGCCAAGGGGTCGAGGCCCCCATGGTGCGGCGGTGAGCCCGGGCCGGTCGATGAGGGGGACCGGTGTCACGGTGACGCCTCGACGTGAAGCGCTCCGGCCGCCCCCAACGCTATTATCTGGCGCCTTCCCGAGAGGTGAAGGTGGTCTTCTCGTAGGGACCGGGGCCGAGGGACGGGCTTTGACGAAACTGGCCATAAGGGCTTGCCGCATGGCTCTGTTGGGCCGCTCGCCTTTCAAGGCTGCACGGTCCACGCGGTTCGTAGGGCCATGATCGACCGACCGGAACGGCTGGCGGGCACCCGGTCAGCTCCCGGGTGCTGCACCTTCGCTTAGCTCCCATGGCCCCTGGCGGGGCCGCCCTCGGCGGATGAGAATCGGGGCGTGCCGGGCCGGCCCAGACGTCGGACGACTATGGCGCTCGGAGCCCGTTCTTAGCTTGACGCGGGGGTCTCG
>JBFMCT010000071.1 GCA_040754375.1 Actinomycetota bacterium | reverse complement strand
GCCCAACTGGAGGCCATGGGCCACAAGGTCACCCTCGAACCTGCCGCCTGAGCCGCAAACCAAGGTCAACCCCCGCCTTGTTGGCGCGCGCCCATGCGGCGGTACCAGCGAGTGATTCACACCTCAGAGGCCGGTCAAGGTGGTGGCCGCGGTACGCCAGGTGGGCACCGCCGCGCGGTAGGCGCGGGATCAGCCGGTGAAGCCCACTCGGGCCGTTATGGCGACCGGACGATGCCGACGCCGCGGTCGGCCACGTCGACGTCGGGGGCGAAGCCGCCGGTCTGGGCCGAGGCCAGCAGCTTGGCCAGCACGGTGCGGGCGGTGGCGGGCACGGGCGACGAGCGCACCGCCTCCCACCACAGGGCGGCCACGCCGGCCACGTGGGGGCAGGCCATCGAGGTGCCGTTGAACTCGACGAGGCCGCCGCCCGTCTTGGCCGACTTCACGGCCACGCCCGGGGCCGCGATCTGGGGGAACGTGTTGGAGAACGGGGCGATGGTGAACACGCTGCCTTGGCGGCCCAGCGCCCCTACCGACACGACGCCCTCGGCAGCCGCCGGCAGCGACGCCGCGATCTCGTAGTCGGGGTCGATCTGGCGCTCGCTCTCGTTGCCCGAGGCGGCCACCACGATGGTGCCCGGGCCGAACCCCTCCTGGGCGCGGATCAGGCCCATGAGCGCATCGAACATACGGAGGTTGGCCCGGTAGGCCTCCAGGGCTCGCGAGGTGGCCAGGTCGGCCGGCCAGTCGTTGGCCACCAGGCCCTTGACCATGCCCGGGAAGTCGAACCCGAGGGACATGGAAATGACGTTGGCCCCGTTCTGCACGGCCCACTGCATGCCGTTGAACAGCATGTCGGACGAGCCGCCGCCGCTGTCGCCCAGCACCTTGCCGATCAGCACGTTGGTGACGCCCCGGGCCACGCCGATGCGGCTGCCGGACACGTCGCGGCCGAACACCGTGCCCGCGCAGTGCGTGCCGTGGCCTTGGCGGTCGCCCTCTCCGCTGCCCGAGAAGTCCTTCTCGTTGATGCTCACGCCCGAGAACGCGGGGTGGGCGGAGTCGATACCGGTGTCGAGCACCGACACCGTCACACCCGCCCCCGTGAAGGCCGACGAGTCGGCCCCGACGGCGGCGATGCCCCAGGCGTCGCCCGCGGCGGCCGCGGCCGCGTCGTCGTCGAGGGCCCGAGGCTCGATAAGGCGGGTGGGCATGGGCGGGGCGATGGCCGCCACCTCGGGGTCGCGCGCCATCTCCCGCAGGTCCCGGTTCTCGAGGTTCTCGACTTCGAGACGGGGCTCAGGCGGAGCCTCCATGGCGGCCGACGGCGCCGGCCCGGCGGTACGCCCCCGCAAGCCGCCGCCGAACGGTTCGGAGGTGCGGGTGGGCTGGAGGTCACGAAGGACGATGTACTCGCGCATTGTTTCCCCTTTGTCCGAGGTGTGGGCGGGGGCTGGCCCCGCAGTCTCGCCTTGTGGTCCTTGTGAACCTCGCCAGGACCCGTCTCGTACATGTAGGACGACCGTGCCGCCGAGGAGCGTAGCGGCCGATCCTCCGGCGCGCCCTGCGCCCCTCGCCGGTAGAGTCGCGAGCGGTGGATGCCGCCAAGCCGCTGCGGCTGCACGTGCTGCACGGGAGCCTGCTCTTCGCCAGCTACCCGGTGCTGGTGGGGCACTACCGGGGCGACCCGATCGCCGGTGCCGAGGGTTACCTCGACCGCTGCCTGGGCTGGCGCCTGTCCAACCGCCAGGTGCTCGACCGTTACCCGAGCGAGATCGGCGATGTCGTCCGGCTGACCAACGACCGCGAGCGTCCCCCGGGGGCGCTGGTGGTGGGGCTCGGGGCCCGGGGCGAGCTCACGGCCAGCGGGCTGGCCCGGGCCGTGCGCAACGCTGCCCTCGAACACGTGCTGCGCTGGACCGAGCGCCCTGACCCCCGGACACTGGTGCCCGGCGCGACCGACGAGATCGGCCTCTCCAGCGTGCTCATCGGCACCTACGGCCTGGCCAGCCTGACTCTGCCGGCCTCGGTTGCGGCCCTGGTCGAGGGGGTGGCGCTGGCCAACGACGCGCTGGCCAAGGGCGGCGCCACCAAGGCCCGGGTGGGGGCGCTGGAGGTCGTCGAGCTCTACGCCACGCCCGCCGAGGAGGCGGCCCACGTCGTGCGGGACATCGAGCGCCTGTTGCCGGCTTCGCTACGTTCGACGGTGACCCTGCTGCCCGAGGGCCGCCTGCGCCCGGGCGAGGGCCGCCGGCCGGCCCGATGGGGGGCGGAGTACGGCGCGGGGATGTGGCGCCGGCTCATCGTGTCGGGTACCCGCCCCGACCGCGACGGCCAGATGGTCCTGGAGATCACGTCACTCGGTGCCCAGGCCGGGGCCGACCGCCTCACCCAGGTGGTCGACACGCGGCTGGTCGGGTCGATGCTGAGCGACGCCGTGCAGAGGCCGGCCGCCGACCACCGCGTGAACACGGCCCTGTTCGAGCTGCTGTTCCCCAACGAGCTGAAGCGGGAGCTGGCCAACGCCGAGAACGTCCAGCTCGTGCTGGACGAGCACACCGCCGACTTCCCGTGGGAGGCCCTCACCGACCGGGGCTCGTTCGACGGGGCCCGGCCCCTGGCCCGGCGGGCGGGTCTCCTGCGCCAGCTACGCCTGGACCTGGGGAGGCGGGTGGAGGCCCCGTCGGGCACGCCGTCGGCTCTGGTCGTCGGCGACCCCCCGGGCGGACCGGGGTTCGCCCGGCTGGCGGGCGCCCGGCGGGAGGCCACCACGGTGGCCGAGCTATTGGCCGGGGCTGGTATGCCGGTGATCAAGCTGGTCTACGGCGAGGAGCCCGCCGGGGCTGGGGCGGGGGCCGGAGAGGCGGTCGCGCCGGCTCCCGAGGCTGGTCCTGAGATCCTCAGCTGCCTGTACTCGACCGACCACCAGATCGTGCACATCGCGGCCCACGGCTACTTCCGGGACCGGGGCGACAAGAGGCCCCTCGGCGGTGTGGTCATCGGGCCCGACCAGTACCTGACGGCGGCCATGTTCTCGACCCTGCGCCGCCCTCCCGACATCGTCTTTCTCAACTGCTGCCACCTGGCCAGCGTGGGGGCGGCGGTCGTCGACGAGCCCTCCCAGCCGGCGGCCGACGCCTTTGCCCGCCGGCGGGCCAACCAGTTGGCGGCCAGCGTGTCCCGGGCGCTGATGGTCACCGGCGTCAAGGCCGTGGTGGCCGCCGGGTGGTCGGTGGCCGACATGGCGGCCGAGCAGTTCGCCCGCACGTTCTACGAGAACATGCTGGCCGGCGCGACCTACGGCGACGCCGTCCGCCTGGCGCGCGACGCCGCCTTCGAGGCCGACGGCGGGGCGTCGAACACGTGGGCCGCCTACCAGTGCTACGGCGACCCCGGCTTCCGCCTGGTGAGCCGCCACACCCGCCAGGACACCTCCCCGGCCTTCGTGTCGGCCGACGAACTGGTGCGGGCGCTCGACGATGTCGCCGTGTCGGGCGGGGAGGCCGAAGGCGAGTACGCCGAGGCCTTGGCCAAGACGCTGGAGGGTTACCGGGCGCACGCCCAGCGGGGGTGGCCGGAGGACGCCGAGGTGCTGTGCGCCCTGGGCCGGGCCTACGGCCAGCTCAACCTGTTGGACCAAGCGGTGGCCGCTTATCGCAAGGCGCTGGCTTGTGGCGACGCCACCCTGCCCATCAAGGCCGTCGAACGGCTGGCCAACTACGAGCACCGCCTGGCCATGGCCCTGCTGGCTGAGGGCCAGGAGCAGGCGCCGGGACTGGACGCCCTGGCCTCGGTGGAGGACCTTCGCCGGGTGGCGGGGGAGCGGCTCGAGGTGCTCGACCTCCTCGGGCCCACGGCTGCCCGCCACAACTACCGGGGCGGTTGGCACAAGCGGGAAGCCCTGCTGGCCCCCACCGCGGACGAGACCCGGGCCCTGCTGTCGGCCGCGGCCCGCGACTACCTGGCGGGCTGGCGCCTCAGCCGTCCCGCGCCGGGCCAGCGTGACCCCTACGGCGCCTACAACGCCCTGCAACTGGTGGCCCTGGGGGCCGAACTGGAAGCCGCCGACATGGCCGAGCTGGTCGAGTGCCTGGAGGCCGACCCCCCTCCGGGGCAGGCCTTCTTCGCCCGGGCGGCCGCCGGGAACCAGGCCCTCACCCGGTTGGTGCGGGGCGAGCTGGAGGGTGGGCCCGCCGAGGTGGCCGACTGCTACCGCCAGGTGTTCGCCGTGCGCTCGTCGCCCGCCGAGCGCCACACCGTCGTCCGCCACGTGCGCGAGCTGCTCCATCTGGCCGAACGGGCCGGGTCGCCTACGGCCGCACCCCTGCAGAGCCTCGTCGAACTTCTCCCGGCTGCCTGAGGATTAGGGCGGGGGCACCGGTAGGCTCAGGAGCAATGGAACCCGACGACGCACGCCAGCGGCTCGAAGCCGAACGTGCCCGCCTCGAGCAGGTCAAGGGCACCTTCGACGGCGAGGGCGACGAGAGCGAGGCCGAGAGCCTCTCGGAGCTGTCCGACTTCGACCAGCACCAGGCCGACGTCGGCACCGAGACCTTCGAGCGCGAGAAGGACCTGTCGATCCTCGAACAGGTCGAGAGCGAGCTGGCCGACATCGAACGCGCCCTGGCTCGCATCGGCGACGGGACCTATGGCATCTGCGAGGTGTGCCGCCAACCCATCGGCGAGGAGCGCCTGGAGGCCGTCCCCGCCGCCCGCCTGTGCGTGAACGACCAGGCCGCGGCCGAACGCCAGTACCGCACGACTGCCGACCAGTGAACCTTCCCGGGCGCGAATAAGCACGAAGTCAGGTGCCCCAGCGCGACAAGAACGGGGGGTGGCGGCCGTGGGCCCGGCGGGCGGCGCCTTGGGGGGCGGCGGGCACGGCGGCCGTGGCCGTCGGCGTGGGCGTGGCCCTGCGCGACGAGGACCGCCGCAACCGGCTCGACCGCCAGGCCCGTATGTGGCGCCTGTCGGCCCGGCGGCTGCTGGCCTGGGCCACCCTCAAGGTGCGGGGCCACAAGGCCAGCGAGGAGAAGCGGGCCAGGCTCGAGGAGCAGTTCGCCATCCGCACCGCCCAGGACGTGGCCGCCGTCCTCGGCAACATGAAGGGCGCCATCATGAAGGCCGGCCAGATGGTGTCGTTCATCGCCGACGGTTTGCCCCCTGAGGCCCAGGCGGCCATGGCCACCCTCCAGGCCGACGTGCCGCCCATGGCCCCGAGCCTGGCCGAGCAGGTCATCCGTGACGAACTGGGGGCCGACCCCGAGAAGCTGTTCCTGGCCTGGGACCCCGTGCCCACGGCGGCCGCCTCCATCGGCCAGGTCCACAAGGCCGTCATGCCCGACGGCCGGGAGGTGGCCGTCAAGGTGCAGTACCCGGGGGTCGACAAGGCCATCAAGAGCGACCTCGACAACGCCGAGTTGCTCTACGGGCTGTTCGCGGCGTTCGCCCTCAGAAACATGGACGTCAAGGCCATGGTCGACGAGCTGCGCGAGCGCATGGGCGACGAGCTCGACTACCGCAAGGAGGCCCGCTACCAGTCCGAGTTCGCCGACCGCTACCGGGGCCACCCGTTCATCCACGTGCCCGACGTGGTGCCCGAGCGCTCGGCCCGCCGGGTGATCACCTCGGAGTGGGTCGACGGGCTGTCGTGGAAGGAGTTCTTAGACACGGCCACCGTCGAGCACAAGCAGCGGGCGGCCGAGACCCTGTTCCGGTTCGCCGAGGGCTCGATATGGCACCACGGGGTGTTCAACGGCGACCCCCACCCCGGCAACTACCGCTTCCACCCCAAGAAGGGCAAGGTGACCTTCTTGGACTTCGGGCTGGTGAAGCGGTGGGCCCCCGGTGAGCTCGAGACCCTCAGCCCCATCCTCGACGCCATCTTGCGCCAGGACCCCCCCGGCTTGGTGCGGGCGCTGGTCGGCGCCGGGTTCCTGCCCCGCGACCACGGCCAGTCCGAGGACCTCCTCTACGAGTTCTGCAGCCAGCCCTACATCCCGTTCCAGCTCGAACGGTTCACGTACACCTCGAAGTTCGTGGGCCAGACGTTGCAGCGCATGCTCGACATCAGCGGTGAGTACGGCGACCTCATCAAGTCGCTGAACATGCCTCCGTCCTACGTGATCCTCGACCGGGTCGTATGGGGGTTCAGCGCGCTGTTCGGCAAGATGGAGGTGACGGCCAATTGGGGCCGTCTCCTCTCCGAATACCTCAACGATGCTCCTCCCTCCACCGAACTGGGCCTGATCGAAGCCGAATGGCGAGCCAAGCGAGAGCGCGACCGGCCAGCTACGGCCGCGCGCTGACCAACTACTTCCGCAAGTACGCCTTCGTACCCGGCTACCGGCCCGACCAGGCCTTGTCGCTGGTCACCTCCGACGGCGTGCGCCTGGCCGGCGCCCGGCTGGCCGGCCCGCCATCGGCCTTCGCCTCGGTGGTGCTGGTGCACGGCCTGGTGCACTCGTCGCGCACGCCCCGGATCCACTGGTTCGCCCACCGCCTGGCCCGAGACGCCAACGTGTTGGTGCCCGAGCTGCGGGGCCACGGCCGCTCGGGTGGGGTCAGCACCCTGGGGCGGGACGAGCCCCTCGACGTGGAGGCGGCCGTGGCCGCGGCCCGAACGTGGTGGCCGGACGTGCCGGTGGTGACCATCGGCGTGAGCTTGGGCGGGGCCTCGGCTCTGTTGCACGCCGGGACCTTCGGGGGCGTGGCCGGGGTGGTGGCCGTCAGCTCGCCGTCACGGTGGGGGGCCTGGGAGACGCCCGCGACCAAGCGGATCAACCGGTTCGCCACCAGCCGGGCCGGCCGCCTGGTGCTCACCTATGCCCTCCACACCCGCATCGCCGACCGCTGCGACGGTGTGCCCGACTCCCGGGCGGTGGTGGCCCAGATCGCCCCGGCCTTCACGCTGGTCGTGCACGACCCGGCCGACCACTACTTCGGGGGTGAGCACGCCGAGACGTTGATGGAGTGGGCGGGACCGCCCAAGGCCCTGTGGCTCGAGCGCGAGGCGGGCCACGGCACCGACCTGCTGACCGCTGATTTCGCCGACCGGCTGGTGGCCGAACTGCGCCGCGCCGTGGAGGCCGGCCCCGGACCGAAGTAGCTAGTGCCTCATCCGGAGAGGTTCGCCTCGCTTCTCGCGTGACCCCAAGCGGTCTTGACGCAGGCCAGTGAGCCAGGACCAACCGAGGGTAGGGCGAGAAGCGAGGCGGATCTCGACCGTGGAGGCGACTAGGGTCGCGGGAGCGTGCGAGCCAGGAGCGGCGCCGTGGCACTTCCCCAACCGACGGCGGGCGACGACGCGGGGCGACGGACGACCGTCGTCGACCCGATAATGGCCCGCGCCTACGCCCTGGCCACCAACGACCCCAACCCGGCCTACCTGGAGGGCCGATTGGCCCCGCCCGTGTTCGGCGTGGTGCCCACCTGGGGTGTGTCCATCGACACCATCAACACGGTCATCACCCCCGACGACTGGCGCATGCTGCTCCACGCCGAGCAGGACATGCGCTTCCACCGGCCGATGGTCCCGGGCACGGCGATCCACACCGGGGCCACGATCTACAGCGTCCGGGTGGCCCGCTCGGGGACGTGGGTGACTGTTCACATCGAGAGCGTCGACGACGACGAGCGGCTGGTGCTGGAGCAGTTCAGCACGATGTTCATCCGCCACATGAAGGCGCCCGCCGACCTGGGCCCGGACCGGCCCGTGCACGCCTTCCCCGACGGCGCCCGGTCGCGCCCGGTGGCCGAGGTGGTCAAGGCCGTCGACCTCGACCAGACCTACCGTTACCGTGACGCCTCGGGCGACGACAACCGCATCCATGTCGATGACGAGTTCGCCCGGAGCGTCAACCTGCCGGGGATCATCCTCCACGGCCTGTGCACCATGGCCATGTGCGGCTCGGTGGTGGTCGATTCGGTGGCCGGCGGCCAGCCCGAACGGCTCTCCCGCCTGGCCGTGCGCTTCTCCCGGCCCGTGTTCCCGGGCAACGACCTGACCGTGTCCGTCTACGACGGCGACGGCGACGGCGACGGCGACGGCGAGGGCGAGGGCCGGGGCTTTGCCTTCGAGGCGGCCAGTGGGGGCAAGCTGGTCGTCCGTGACGGCTGGGCCGAGGTGAGGGGGTAGCCGTGGCCGTACTGCGCCTGTTCGCGGCCGCTCGCGAGGCGGCCGGGGAAGCCCGGGTCGAGGTGGCCGGGGCCACCGTGGCCGACGTGCTCGACGCCGCCCGGGAGCGGTTCGGTGCCCCGTTCGTCGAGGTGCTGGAGCGGTGCCGGATCTGGGTGAACGGCCAGCCCGCGGAGCCGACCATGGTCCTGGAGGACGAGGACGTGGTCGCCGTGCTGCCGCCCGTGTCCGGCGGGTCGGGAGCGCCCGGGGCCACCCTGGCCCCCGACGCCGCCCCCGTGCTGGCTCCGCCCGCTCCTCCCCGGGCCGCCCCGGTGCCTGGCGCCCCGTTCCTGGCCGGTCATCCCCCGATGGCCGATCCGCCTCCGCCCCCGCCACCCCCGCCACCCGCCGGGCCCATCAGGACGGGTGCCGGGACGGGCGCCGGCCACCCGGGCGGGGCCGGGCCCCGCCCCGCCGGGCCCGCTCCCTCCTCGGTTGAACCCCCGAGCGCCCGGCGCCCGACCTCCGCGGCCCCACCCCCGCCCCCGCCACCCAGCCCCCCGTCCTGGCGCGCCCCTGGCCCGCCACCCGCCGTCTCGGGAACGCGCCCACCTGGCCCACCCCCCGCCGGCTCCGGTACGCGTGTTCCCGCTGCGCCGCATCCGCCCGGCGCTACCGACCGCGGGGCGCCACCGCCTCCCCCGCCTGGTGGGCCCCGCCCCGCGGCCCCGCCCCCGCCGGCAACCGGACCTTCCCGGCGCCCCGTACCGGCTTCGCCGGCACCCGTCCCAGGTGCCCCCGGCTCGCCTCTCGGGGCGCAGCCACCGTCCACCGGCGGCCTGCGGCCCGCCGCCCCACCGCCCCCGCCCGGCACCCCCGGCTCCCGCGGCGCCCCACCGCCCCCGCCGCCTGGCGGC
>JBFMCT010000070.1 GCA_040754375.1 Actinomycetota bacterium | reverse complement strand
TCCCGCCCGCCGTCCCGCCCGCCGTCCTCCCCGCCGGTTCGGGCCGGGGCCCGGGCCCGGCTCCTGCTGGCCGCGGTGGCCGTCCCGGCCGTATCGGTGGCCTACTTCGCGTCCTCCAGCGGGTTCTACTCCGACGACTACATCAACTTCCGCGAGGCCCAGGTCAACGACCTGACCCTGGCGCACCTGACCGCACCCACGTCGGCCCACTTCGGGCCGGGCCACGTGCTGGGCGACTGGCTGTTCTTCAACACGTTCGGGCTCAGCTTCCCGTGGGCCGTGGCCCTCATGGCCCTGGGCTTCGCGGCCACCCTGGTGGCCCTGCACCGCCTGCTGGCCGAGCTGTACCGGCCAGGACCGGGTGTCATAGTGCTGACCCTCCTCTACGGCGCTTCCACCGTGCACCTGGGCGTGGCCCAGTGGTGGTCGTCGGGCCTCGACCGCCTGCCGGCCACGTTCTTCACGTTCGTCTCGCTGACCGGCTACCTGCGCTTCCACCGGTCCCGCTCGTGGGTGCCCCTGGCCGTCTCGGTGCTGTCGATGGGCGCGGCCCTGATGTTCTACGTCAAGCCCGCCCTCATCCCCCTCTACATCGTCCTGCTGCGGGTCCTGGTCCTCGACCGGGGCCGGACCGTCTCGGAGAACGTGCGGGCGGCTCTCTCGGAGTGGAGGGTGTGGGCCGCCTACGCCGTACCCGTCCTGGCCTACGCGGTGGTGTACCTGCGGGTCTACGACGAGGGCGGCCAGATCTACGAACCTTCCGTGGGCCAACTGGGCGCCTACCTGTGGACGCTGTGGTTCCGGGTGGTCACGCCCAGCTTCTTCGGCCTGCTGCTCGCTCGCGACGACACCCTGTCGGTGGCCCTCAGCGCGGTCGCCCAAGTCGTGCTCGTGGCCCTGGCCGTGTGGGGCGCCCGCCGCTACCGGGGCGCGGGCCGGGTCTACGCCTTCTTCGCGGCCGGCTTCCTGGCCAATGCCGCCCTCATCGGGCTGACCCGCATCGGGTTCTTCAGCGCCCGCACCACCGCCTTCATCCTCTTCTACAACCTGGAGGCCACGTTCCTGGCCGCCATGTCGGTGGCTGCCCTGATGCGGCTACGGCACCAGTCCCTACGGGCGGCCCCGCAACCGGCCGGCCCACCGGCCCAGCAACCGGCTCCGGGCCGGCTCTCGCCCGAGGTGGCCCGGGCCCTGGTGGGTGCGGGGGCAGTCGCGTTCGTGGCCGTCTCCTTGCTGGGCCACCGTCACATCAGCCGTCCCGAGAACTGGGTGGGGCCCCACGCCCGGGCCTACGCCTCCACGACGGCGGCCGCCCTCGACCGGCTCGTGACCCGCTTCCCGACCACCGCCCTGGTCGACAGCGTGGTGCCGGACGTGGCCGTGTTCCCCCGGGCCGGGCCCTACGTGAGCTACTCCGAGGTGCTGCCCGTCATAGACGACCGGGTGGAGTTCGACACCCGCGACCGTGCCCTCATGTACCTCGGCCACGACGGGGCGCTCGTGCCCGTGGCGTTCGACCCGGCCCTGGGGGGTGACGCCGTGACTATGTTCGCCATGGGCGCCCTGACCGTCGACAAGGCCATCCCGGCGTCCACCCCCGAGGGGGTGTGCGTGAGCGCCCTGTCCCAGGGAGCGGTGATCAGCTACACACCGCCGTTCGCCATCTCGGGGGCGCCCTTGTTCGTGGCCATGCGCTACTCGTCGACGACGCGCGAGCTGTTCGGCTTCCTGACCGAGCCTGCGGGCGGGGGTGGCATCCACCAGCGCTTCGCCATGTGGGCCCCCAAGCCCGACCACGCCACGGTCATCGACCTGTCGGCTCCGTCGGCCCAGAAGCTCTACATAGTCATGCTGCCCGGTTCCCAGGTGTGCCTGAAGAGCCTCGAACTGGGCCACCTCGTGCCCCGCTGAGGAGGCGGGTCAGCCGCCTCGGGGCACGAACAGCGTCTGGCGGTGGTGGGCCCAATAGGGGGCGAGGCGGGCCGGGATGACCCGCTCGGACCACTGGTAGCCGGCCACCCGCTCCTCCATGGTGGGGTCCTCGCCCCGGAAGTAGGAGAGCATCGACCATCGCCAGGCGCCCTCGGTGTCGGCCTCCTTGCGGCGGATGGCCCGCAGCACCTTGGCCAGGGGGACCGACGTGTCGGGGAAGGGCGGCAGGTCGAACAGTTCGCTCTCGACGGGCTCGAGGCCGAGGGCGCGGGCCGCGGCCGCTTGGGCGTCGGCGTCGAGGGCCTCGAGGTTGAGGCGGGTGAACAGGTCCTTGTGCCAGTAACGGGCCCGCACCCGGATGAACAGGTTGCGGTTGGGCACGCACGACAGCACGGCCCGGTCGGCCCACCGGCTCTGAGCGGCCAGCACGGCCCACGGGTCGTCGAACCACCACAAGGCGGCGAAGCTGTAGACGAGGTCGTAGGACGCCGACAGCTCCTCGGGCCAGCCTGCGGGGTCGGGACCGTCGACCAGGTGCGGCTCGGGGTGCAGGCCCAGCTGCTCCCAGGCCGTCACGACGGCGTCGAGTCGTTCCTCGCAGAAGTCGAGCAGGCCCACCCGGAGCCCGTCCTGGGCCATGAACACGGTGTCGATCCCCGGGAACCCCATCATGCCGAACAGGGGAGCGTGCAGCACGCTCTGCGAGCCGGTACGGGCCACCGCCGAGCGCAGGATGTCGCGCAGGGCGAACCGTTCGTAGACCGTGCCCAGGCCCTCGTCGTCGTCTTCGATGTAGGTACGCCACTCGAAGCCCAGTTCGTTCTCGTCGCCCATGGACTCGTTGCCCGACACGACACTGACGGCCGACGGCTTGCGGGCCGGCCCCGGGTCGGCGGCCTCGGCGGCAGCGGCCTTCGTGCCAGCGACCTTCGCGCCAGCGGCCTTCGCGGCACCGCGCCCCGTGGCCTCCCCGTTCGCCAGCCACGCCCCCACGGCGGGGATGCCGTCCTCGGCGTCGACCAGGGCCTTCCAGCCCAGTTCGCGTTCGGCCCGGGCCGAGGAGTAGGCCCGGTCGCGGGTGACCACGTCGACGGAATGGACCGTCAGGGGGCTCTCTCCAAGACGGCCCAGGACCGACCACAGCCGGCTCACGCCCGAGGCGGCCAGCCGGGCGGCCCCGGCCGGGATCCCGAAAGACGGCGGGGCCAGGCCCGCGCCCTGGGCCAGCAGCTCCATGATGCGGCGCACGGGCGTGGCTTCGGGGCCGGCCATCACGTAGACCCCGTCGCCGGCCGTGCCCACCAGCAGCAGGCCGGCGACCAAGTCGTCGACGTGGGTCAGGTGGATGCGGTTGCGCCCCGTCCCCGGCAGGCGACGCATCCCCCGGCGCAGGAGGGCGTAGGCCCTGGGCAGCATGCCGTGGGTGTCGTCGAGACCGTAGGTGATCGTCGGCCTCACGACCACCGCCGAACCCGTGGTCCGGGCCAGCACCAGACGTTCGGCGGCCAGCTTGGCCGAGCCGTAGGCCGACTCGGGCCGCGGCGGCGACGACTCGTCGGCCGGGTACTGCTGGTGCCAGCCGTATACCGACGTGGAGCTCACGAGCACGACCCGGGCCGCGGGGTCGACGGCCCGCAGCAGCCGGGCCGTGCCGGCCACGTGCGAGCTGTGCAGGTCGGCGGGCGAGCCCCGGTAGCTCCCGGCCAGGTGGTAGACGAGCCCGCAGCCGTCGGCCGCGGCGGCCAGCGAACCGGGGTCGGCGAGGTCGCCGAACGCCACCTCGACGCCCCCTCCGGATTCCTCGGCGGCCTGGCGGACGGCGTCGGCGGCCGCCTCGCCCCGCACCAGGGCGCGCACCTGGTCGCCGTCCGCCCGAACCAGGGCGCGGACCAGGTGGCGGCCGATGAACCCGGAAGCTCCGGTGACCAGGATCACGAGCGGGCTGAGGTGCCGCCTTGCCCGCCGCTGCCTGCCTGGTCGCCCCTTTGGTCGCGCCCCTCGTCGCGGCCCCGAGGTTCGCCGCCCGGGCCGTCGTGACGGGCCGCCGCGACCAGGGCGGGCTGGCCCGTCGCGGAGGCGGCCCCCGCGGCCCCGGCCACGCCGGCGGCCGTGCCCACGGGCGGGCGCCGCCCCGGGCCCCGGGCCACCCCGGCTGCGATCCGGCCTGCGCTGCGGGGCTCGGCCAGCAGGTTGGTGTAAGCCGCGTTGGCCAGCGGGCAGGCGCAGCGGCGCTCGCGCATCCAGTCGCGGAACTCCTCGGCCGCGTCGGAGAACCACACCCGGGGGAAGTCGAAGTCGTTGTCGCGCAGGTTGCCGAAGCTACGCGACAGCACGCAGCACGACCACACGTCGCCGTCGGCCACGATGTGGACCGACTGGAACCCGGCATGGCACACGGGCATGGCCTCGTTGTCGCCGGCCAGGAACGATGTCACGCGCTCGTAGTACTCCTCGCGCAAGGCCCGGGCCATGTTGGCCACCGTGCCGTGGGCCTGGTCCTCGACTTCGAGCACGGCCTCGGCGGCCACCGCGAACTTGGCGGCCCGGGGGCTGATGCCGGTGGCGATGGTCTGGAGCTCGACCCGTTCCTCGGCCGGCTCGGCGATGTAGGAATCGGCTCCCAGCCGGGCCAGGCCCTGGGCGATCTCGGGGAAGTCGTCCTCGTTCTGGTCCGACACCACGGTGTGGACCCCGACGGTGAGGTTGGGCAGGTCGAGCGCCCGCAGGCCCGTGTAGGTGGCGATCAGCCGCTTCCAAGAGCCCTCGGCCCCCCGCAGGACATCGTGGCGCTCGGGCACGTGGTGGTCGAACGACAGGTTGATGACGAGCTGGGTGTCAGGGCTGGACTTGCAGATCCGCTCGACGCCGGCCAGCACCTGGCGGGTGTACCAGCCGTTGGTGGGGATGTTGACGATGGCCGGCTGGCAGTGGTGGATAGCCGACAGGATGATGTCGGGCAGGTCGCGACGGATGAAGGGCTCGCCCCCGCTGAAGGTCATCCACGTGGGCGTGGGGCCCATGGACTCGAAGACGCGCGCCCACTCGTCGGCCGTGAGCTCGGTGACCTTGCGCTCGTAGACGTTGCAGGAAAGGCAGCGGAAGTTACAGCGGAAGTTGGTGCTGACGACCACGTTGATCGGCAGCAGCCTCGGCCAGCCCTTGGCTCGCCACGAGCTGGCCATGGCCAAGGCGTACCCGGTCCGCGTGAGCCGCTGGAGCCTTGGTGCTCTTGACCATCTCCCAGACATGGTTCTCCCTTCCCCGCACGTAGTCGCCGCGGGCGCGCACGCGGGCCCACGCTTCGAGGGCCACGGCGCCGGCAGTCCACACCAGGCGCTGGGGCTCTTTGCGGGTGCGATCCTCGACGAGGTCTCGCCACAGCTCGAACACGAGAAGGGTGGGCTGCAGGCTGGGGACAGTGTAACCCTGGCGGTGGCGCAGCCAGAGATGACCGGTGTGCACCTGGCGGCGCTGCTTGACGAAGTCCCGCACCGAGCCCGGTCCCTGGTTGGCCACGACGGCCTCGGGCACGTAGGCCGACTTCCACCCGTTGTACTCGATCAGGGCCTGGAAGCAGGCCTCGTCGACCGACGTGCGAGGGAGCGAGACGGCGGCTTCGGACCGCATGGCGATCATCTCGCCCAGCTTGGGTTGGTGGAGAGCCAGGCGGTGATGGAGGCGCCACAGGAGGTGGACGGCGAACCCGATGGGGGTGCTCTCGTCGTTGACGGGTACGGGCCGGCCGCCGGCCATGCCCACTCCCGGGGCCCGCAGGGCACCTACGAGCTGGGCGATGGCACCCGGCTCGGGGAGCACGTCGCCCGAGACCACGGCGATGACCGGCATGGCCGTCTCGCGGATCCCGAAGTTGACGGCCGCCACCTTGCCCGACCGGGCCGCCTCCACGTACAGCCTGACCTTGCCCTCGTTGCGGTTGGCGATCTCCAGGACGGTCGGGACGGTCTCGTCGCTGCACTCGCTGGCGATGACCAGCACCTCACCCACCAGGGGTTCAGCCAAGAGGCGATCGAGGAGCGGGGCGATGTTTGCCCCGTCGTTGTGGGTGGGAACGATCACCCCGACGAGGTCACGGTTGGTCGGGGTGACGGTCGGCGCGCCGTCGCCGCCCGCGGCGAGCACGGCCGCCGCCAGCTCGACGTCGAGTAGCTCGTCGGGGTCGAGGATGGTCACGAGCGGCCCAGTATGGCGCCGCTCGACTGTCCCTGTATAGACCCCTGAACGAGTGGTGTGATCGACGTCCGGGGGGCCACTGGCCCTCCGGTCGACGTTGTGCGGCTCGTCACCGAGTTGTCGCCCAACCCCTACCCCCCACCTATCGCGTAAGTGCTGGGAGCATAGTGTAGGGAGATCGAACCCCCGCAAGTGAGCCCCGACGCGTCCCGCCGTCCCCGGTCCCGCCTATGGCGTGGGCTGGCGGCCGCCGTGGTGGCCGCCGTGGTGGCCGCGCCCTCCCTCGGTCTGGCTTTCGTGTCGCCGGTGACCGCTCAGACGGGTGGCTGCTCACGGGGTCTGGGAGCGGCGTTCGTGGAGATCTCCTCGCCCTTCCAGGGCGAGTCGGTGAGCGGTGAGGTGGCCGTGCGGGCCAGAGCCACGTCGCTGCTGGGCCTGACCCGAGCCGAGCTGCTGGTCAACGGGTCGATGATCGACAGCCGGTCGCTGTCGAACCAGCTCGACGCCTCCATCAGTTTCACGTGGGACTCGTCGCTCACTCCTCCCGGTCTGGCCACCCTGCGGGTGATCGTGTGCGGGGCGGGGGGCCAGCTCGGCCCCTACGGGGAGTCGTCGGTGAGCGTCGACGTGCGGGGCGCGGCCCCCACCACCACGACGCCCGAGACCACGGTGCCGGGCACGGTGGCGCCGCCGGGCGGCTCGGTCCCCACCACCGTCGCCGGGTCGGCGCCGACGTCCACGGCAGTGGCCCCCACCACGACGGCCGCCCCCACCACCACGTCGACGACTGCGCCGCCGGTGGAGGCGCCGGCCGAGCCGCCGCCGTCGATCGCCATCGAGTCCGAGCCCCGGGCGCTGATCATCAACGAGGGCGACGACGGAGGTTCCGGGTCGTTGCCGATATGGGTTGGAGGAGTCGTGGGAGTCTCGGGCCTGGCCGGTCTGGCCGTTTCGCTGTCGGTGCGGGGACGCCGGCCCCCGCCCGTACCGCCGCTGCCGGCGGCGGCCGAGCCCGCCGAGCCCGTTCTGGCCCGTGACTGAGGCCCGGCCGGCCGGGGCCGCCGCCAGGGGGGCCGGTCCTGATGGCGCCGGTGCGACCCCGCCCGAGATCAACGCCTTCCTCGAGGGCCACCTGGCCCGCCACGGCGCCCCCGGGCCGGTGCTCGACCTCGGCAGCGGCAGCGGCTTCTGGCTCGACCGCATGGAGGGCCAGGGGCTGCGTTCGGTGGGTGTCGAGCCCGACTTCGATCGGCTACGCCGGGGCCCGGCCCGGGGGGCGGTGGCCGACGGCGCCCACCTCCCCTTGCGCTCGGGGGCCTTCGGGCTGGTGTGGTGCGTCCACGTGCTCCACCACCTGCCCGACCCGCTCGGCGTCCTGCGGGAGGTCGCTCGCGTCCTCCAGCCAGGGGGTCACCTCGTCCTCGCCGAGACCGTCGAGGACCACCCAGGTATCAGGATCGGCCGCCGGGTCTGGCCGTGGTGGGACGGCGTCCACATCGACTCGCGCTTCACGGCCCGTGATCTCGTCGACCTGCTCGACCAGGCCGGCCTCGATGTCGTCGAGCGGCGCCAGCACAGCCTGGTCTCGTTCGCGGCGTGGGCGCTGCCCGGGGCCCGCCGGCGCACGTGGAGCCTTCTCAACCGGCTGGAGCAACGACTGCCCCGCGGGCTGTCGCGCTTCGGCGCCCACGTCGAGGTGCTGGCCCGGGCTCGGACCTGACGGGCGCACCCGGCGGCGCCGGAGCCGCCGCTGGGCCGCCCAGGCCGACCCGAACACGACGGCGCACGCCCCGAGGGTGGCGAACGTGATGGCCCGGCCGACCCACGATGCCGCCGGCCGTTGGTAGGTCAACGTTATGTCGTGGGCCCCGGCGGGGACGGCCACCCCCAGCAGGGCCCCGTCGGCTGTCAGCACGTCGGCCGGGCGGCCGTCCACCTTGGCTCTCCAGCCCGGGAAGGCGGCCTCGGCCACCACCACCAGGGCGGGCCGAGGAGCGTCGACCCGGATGCGCCAGGCGCCGGGCCGGGGCCGGCTCGACTGGATCTGGGTGGCGGCCCGGTTGCGGGGCGGGCTGAGGTCGTAGAGAGGGGTGGACGCCAGTACCCGGCCGGGCCGCAACTCGCCGCCCACGAGCACGGCGCCGCTCCCGTCCTCGGTCGGCACCTCGATGACCTGCGGTTCCTCCCCGGGCCCGCAGTCGGGGCAGCGCAGGATGAACACGTACTGCTGGCCGGCCGACCCCGGCACCGGGTCGAACAGGAACGACGACAGGGTGTTCTCGTCGTAGCCGCTGTAGCGGCCCACCCGTACTTCGGCGCCCAGGGCCCGGCCCCCCTCGGTGAGCTCGTAGAGGACCAGCTCGGTGGTCGTCGGGAGGCGGTCGAAGAGCACCGACACCCCCCGCAGGCCGTCGACCGCCGCCCGCAGGACCATTCCTGCCCCGCCGTCGATGCTCACGAGCCGCAGGTTGGTGCTCACTCCCAGCCACTGGTGGAGCGAGCACGCCACGGCCACGTTGGCGGCCACATCGGCGGGGGGGCTGGCCGGGGGACCGGTCGGGGCCCCGGTGGCGGTCTCGGTGGCGGCTGGTGGCGGTCCGCAGGCGTTGGCCGCCACCACCCGGTCCACCGGTAGCCCCCGCAGGTCGGCGTCTGCGGGCAGCCCGGTGACCACCGACACGTTTCGCCGGGCCATGGCCACGGCCAGTTCGGGGGCGATCGAACCGTCCTCAAGGGCCACGACCTGCTCGTAGGCCCGGACCATGGGCCGCACGTAGGGGTTGGGGTCGAGGGCCACCCCGGTCACCCGCCGTGGTTCCTCGTCGAGAGGCCCCAGTTCCTCGGAGACGACCCAGCCGGTCGAGAGCAGGCCCAGGGCGGCATGGCGGAAACCGATGGGGGCGTCGAGGGCGGCTGCCGTGAGCTGCCAGACCTCCCGGCTGGCGGCTGCGTGGGGCCAGCCTGTCGAGACCTGCCAGCCGTTGGCCGTCAGTGTCCGGGCCAGGCTGGGGTCGGTGAACGAACGCACAGCCACCCGTTCGCCCAGCGGCAGCGAACCCAGGGCGTCGAGCATCTCGGCGTGGGCCTCGCCGTGGTCGGGCCCGGTCAACGCGTAATAACCCCGGTAGGGGGCCAGGTCGGCGAACAAGATCCCGCACATGGCCAGGGCGGTGGCCGCCCCGAACAGGGGGGCCAGGCGGCGCTGGCGGCCCTCGGCCCAGCGCTGGAGCACGACCAGGGGGTAAGCCGCCCCCAGGGCCACGCCCATGGCGGCCAGGGGCCAGAAGCGGGGGAAGCGGATGTACTCCAGGAACGGCACGAAGCGCTGGGCGGCCACG